>CANPNQ010000009.1 GCA_947575425.1 uncultured Erysipelotrichaceae bacterium | reverse complement strand
TTATGCCCCTTTTGACTTTGTGATAACCCAAAATGGCGACATCCGAAATAATTCATATATATTTTATATTGACATAGCAGCAAATAATATATATAATCTAATTACTAATAGCTCATAATGCCGCTTGGCATTGAAACAAATCAGACGAAACGAGGTGATCATCAGTGAATCAGATTATACTTGCATCTCACAGTAAACTGGCTTCGGGCATGGCAGAAACATTGCGCTTCTTCGGTGGCGGTGAGGTCTTGGTTTTAGAACAGACACTGACCGATTCCGGCTTTGCGAACAAGGCAGAGGATCTGTTAGAACAGCACAAGGACAAGAATTGTATCGTATTTACCGATCTGTATGGAGGCTCTGTCAATCAATGCTTTTTCCGCTTATTGGCAAAATATCGCTTTCATTTGATTACCGGAATGAATCTAGCAGTCATCATGGAATGTATGTTTGCACAAACAGAAATCGATGAAGCGTTCCTTCGCAATGCGCTGGAGGCTTCCAAGCAACAGTTCGCCTATATGAATGATGTATTGCTTCAAGCGTCAGATGACGATGATGATGACGATGAAAGAGAGGAGAATGTTTCATGATCCAGCTAGTTAGAGTAGATGGGCGTTTGATTCATGGTATGGTCGCAGTTACATGGTGTGGAATGTACAATCCGCAGATTTTAGCAGTCGTCAATGATGCGGCTGCCAATGATGAATTTCACACAATGACCTTAAAACTGGCAAAGCCCGGCAGCGTGGAAAAATGCTTTGTATGGACAAAGGATAAGGCAGTGGAACGGATCAACAGCGGTAAGTATGATAAAAAGAAAATGTTTATTACTGTCGCAACCGTAGAGGATGCCTATGATATTGCGAAGCGCTGTTCTGCCATTCAAACCATCAATATCGGTCCGGAAGTAGATGGCGGCGATGGTCGGGTCACAGAAGGAAAAAAAGAGATTAGTGAGGATGTGTGGATCAGTGAAGCCAAATTCAATCTTTTGAAGGAGCTTCATGAGGAAGGCAAGGAGATCTTTGCGCAAATCACTACTGCAATGCCAAAGGTAGAATGGAGCGACATTGAAGCAAAATTCAAGTAGTACGCGCGGAAGCAGTCCATGGATATAGTCAATATCACGGTATATGGCGCAGGGCATGAAAGCCCCACATTCAATGAGTGGTGAAACAATTTATAGCGAATTTTATTAAGTATTTGGCAGCATTGTGCAATCGATAGAGTTCTGTTGTTTTGTCTTCGCTCTATATTGCACATCAGGAAAGAGAAAAGGAGAAAAAATATGATTTTACAAGCGTTTTTAGTTTGCTTGGTCGCTGTGTACGGTCGTTTGGAACAAGGCTGGATGGGGCAGCAGATGATCGCAAGACCAATTTGGTTATGTCCGCTTGTCGGCTTACTGTTGGGTGATTTTCAACAAGGAGTTATCATCGGCGGATCTTTGGAATTGATTTGGGCAGGTGTCGTTCAGGTTGGCGCAACGCCAACAGAGGTAGTTACCGGTTCTACGGTAGCGTGCGGATTGGCAATTATCAACGGTTTATCCGTTGCGGAAGCGATCACCATCGCGATTCCGGTCGGCTTATTGGCTACCCTGATCGGTGAGGTGAATAATACGATCACTATTACTGTTTGGTCTCCGATGGCAAACAGAGCGGCAGAAGTCGGTGATACCAAAAAGATCTGGTGGTTGGGTCTTGCCGGATGTGCAACGCAAGCACTGATGTACGGTACAGCGGTATTCTTGGCTGTATCTGCAGGATCTGCGGCAGTCAATGCCGTCATTGAATCCATTCCGCAAATCGTGCGTGATGGATTATCCAATGCCAGTGCAATTTTGCCGGCAGTCGGCATCGGAATCTTAATGCAGTATTCCTTTGATATCAAATTTGTGGGCTTCTTCCTCCTCGGCTTCTTATTGCCTACCTATTTGGAGTTTGGAAGTGTCGCAGTTGCACTGGCAGGCGTCGGTGCCGCATTGATTTACTTCTTCTTAAAACCAAACGAAGTGGAGGATGACTAATTATGGGCGTATCACTAACAAAGAAAGAACTCAATTCAGTATATTGGAGGCATTATCAGGCTCTGGGCTGTTACTCCTATGATAAGCAACAGGGTATCCCTTATTTGAGAGCCATGCTTCCCGCATTACAGAAGCTATACCCCGAACAGGATAAGCTGATCGAGGCGATGAAGCGCCACAATACGATGTTCAATACCACCTGCGCATTTGTACCTTTCTGTTTAGGCATCTCCTGTGCCATGGAAGAGGAATATGCCAACGATGAGAGCGGTCAATTTAATCCTGACAGCATCGGAGCAGTAAAGATTGCCTTGATGGGACCTCTTGCGGGCATTGGTGACAGTTTTTTCTGGGGTACATTCCGACTGATCGCATGTGGTGTCGGCGCACCGCTTGCCGCGGAAGGCAATGTGCTTGGTGTCATTTTGTATCTGTTGCTGAACCTGATTCCATCCACCTTGACCAGATGGTATGGATTTAAGCTCGGTTATAACGGAGGACGCCAATTCCTTGCCAGAATACAGGCAGACGGTACTTTGGCTAAATTGACAGATGCTGCAAAGGTACTTGCCATGGTCGTTATCGGCGGTATGATCCCGCAGATCGTCAGATTCCCGCTGTCATTAACTTGGGAAATGGGCGGCGGCACCTTTGTCCTAGCGGATGTATTAAACGGTATCATGCCGAATTTACTGCCGCTGCTGTTATCCTTGTTTGTCTATAAACTGTTAATGAAGGGTACAAAGGTCAATTATATCATTTTCGGATTGCTTGGCTTTGGAATCGTCATGACACTTATCGGTATCATGTAATGCTTCACAGGGCGGAATGCTTTGGCTTTCTGCCCTGTTTCTATATGGATCGGAGGGATCAAGATGAATTATCTTTGGGTCTTTGCGCTTGTCATCCTCTTTGCGGGAATTGCGAGCTACCTGCGCAAAAGGACGCTGCAAAAGCTCTTACAGGAGCTTTATACAAGCGCTTATGTAAAAAAAGATCGAGAATTGTTTTTGCTGCACGCCAATTCACCGCAGGCAAAAATGCTGATGTCGGAAGGCTCGCGCCAGTTGATCAAGCTAAATTATTATATTGCCAACGATGAAGAGGAAAAGGTGGTAAAAACCGTGACGCGCCTGCAAAACACACGCTTGGATAAAAACAATACAAAGGCTTTTTATTCGGCGGCGATCGGTTACTATACCGAAAAGCAGCGGGAAGATTCACTCCCGCTTTTGGAAGCGCTGAAGAAAAAATGCGATCGTTCCAAAGACAATGATCTGATTCTTCTGTACATGGATTGCCAGTTGTTGTATGATATTTATATAAAAAAAGATCTTTCTAAAATTCCTGTGCTGCAAGAGGCAGTGGATTCCGATATGGATTTGGATGCTAAGGTCATCTACCGCGTTCGTTTGGCACGCCTCTATGAGTTTGCCGGAAATCACGCAGAAAGCAAAAAGCAGCTGAAGCTGGCAAGCAAGGAGGCAAAGGAGCCGATGAAAAAGAAAATCGATCAAATAGTAAAGAAAGGCTGGTAATCGTATGATAAACAAGCATATCAAAGCAGTGTTTTTCGATCTTGACGGTGTTCTCGTTAATTCCGAAGTGATGCATCAGAATATGACGGAGGATTGGCTCAGGGAGGAGCGTGTCCCAATCCCGCCGGAGCGCTTTTACTTATTGATCGGATCGCATAAAAGCTTGAATCCATGGGCGCAAATATTGGATGGCTTATCCTTGAATATGAGTGCAGAGGAATTAAAGGAGCGCTTACATGCTTATAAGGCGAAGCGATTGGCAAAGGTGAATTATCAAGAACACTTGTTTCCGGAAACCAAGGCAGTTTTAACAAAGCTCAAGGAGATGGGAATCAAGCTCGCATGTGCCTCCAGCAGTAATATGAGCTATATCAAAGAGGTCTTAAACAGCGATGATTTAGTACAATTATTTGATCTGATCGTCACTTGTGATGACTTTGAGCGCAGTAAGCCCGCGCCGGATATTTATCTCTATTGTCTGAATCATTTCGGGTTTGAAAAGGAAGAATGTCTCATTGTAGAGGATAGTGAGATTGGCATTCAAGCCGGAAAAAGTGCCGGGATGAAGGTCATTGCTCGTAAGGATCACATCTTTCATCTCAACCAGCAAAAAGCAGATGCGTTTATTGAAGATCTCAATGGGCTGCTCGATCATCTTGCTTGATCCGCAAATACATGTGCACAAATGAAAACTCCCAACCGGGAGTTTTTTTGGCGATGCTTTTCTTTTTCACACCACCGCATGCAGCATCTTTAATTCGCGATTTACCGATCTTTCAAATCGTCGCACCATGTGCCTTTTACCATATCCTTGCATATCAATTCTGAACATGAATGGATTCTTCCTGCCGCAAATCATAGCGGATCAATTCACTTCCATCTAAATTTTCCTTGCGCATATCGACCGCTTGAATCTGATGGTTATCATAAGTCGTATAGTAATAAATGCCTTTGCTTGCATTGCAACAGGAAGTATAAATGGTAAATTCAAATGTATCGTCTGCCACTTCACAGCACCCGCGCTGTTGGTCGACCGCATTCAAGATATGGAAAAACTGACTGACGCTTTTTGCTTCGCTTTGTTCACAGAGGGAGTTCAGTTTCACAAAGGCGGCACGTACAAAGCGTGATGGTGAGGACAAATCTCCGGGCAGCCCAATCGCTCCCATGCCGCGGCTGTATGGAGTAAAGGGGAATTGCTCGCTAAAGCGATTCTGCGGCTGTTTAGGACTCAGCTGCACATAATCATTCAAACGAAGCAGCTGCTGGGGAAAGGGCGGATTATTGGTAAGGACGCCAATGGGGTTATCGTACACCATCATCCCCTCTTTGACGCACTCCAAGACAATGCATTCATTTTGATCGGCAATGATCCAGTGCAATTCGGCTGTCGGCAGATCTTCATGAAAAGAGGTATTCACAAGATTCAAATGCGCAAGCAAATCTCTCGCTTCCTTCACACTTTCGCATTGTCCCAAGATCCATGGGATCATTTCAAACTGGGCAATGTTATCCTTGCCTTCCTCCCGCTCATAAAATGCCGCATTGCCGGGAAAATTCAATCCAGCCATACCAAGTCCCTTTTCATTCACCGCTTCATAATACAGCGGATATCCTCCATTGACATACGCCATGCCGATCAGCGCATAATGATGAGAGAGCTCCTTGGTGTGACGGAAATAGAATGGCATATTGCGCGGTGTGATTGCAATCTCTTCATTGTAAGAAATATCATAGTCCATCGTTCTTCCAAAATAGAAATCTTTTGTTTGAAAGGTAATTGCAGTACACATAACGGCTTCCTCCTTCATCATCAAATTCATACCTTTTACTTCTTGAATTCGTAAATCCTGATATCGCATATGGCAAAGCGGGGTGCGCATGCGATTTCTTTACTGTTTACTATGTCCTTTTCCCACACATTCATGCATCAAATCGGACGATTTTCTGCCATATCAGTCAAATAGGAGGGACAACAGATGCTTCCTGCATATCCTGCTCATCCTCTCTATCATACGTGCATCTCTCTTTTTGAAATTTTACTGAACTATCAGCGGAAAGTAAAGTCAAAAGCAAACGTGCATAAGATACGATTTCCTATGCGCTTCTTCTCTCTCCTTATTGTCTGAAAGCGTCTTTCCCTCCTTCTTTCATCTGCGGAGGCTCTTGCGGGAATTGCCCATCAAACTCCATAGGCTCCCTGCCTTGAGTTTCCATACCTCCTTGGTCTCTCATCCCGCCATGGAATTCCATGCCATTCATTCCTGCATTGCCCGAAACGGTCATTTGCTGCGATAAGGTAATGGTCTCTGCCAAAGTACCCTCTTGTATACCGCTTTCGATATATCCGTTGTCATTGACATTGCCGCCGCTCGCATTCACATACAGTTGATAGGTTTGCTGCGCCTGTAACTGCGGTGTACTGATCACAATACTGGAGTAAGCACGAGGAGATGTAAAGCCTATGATCATATTGCCAGCTTCATCGCTTAGGTAAGCGATGGATTTTGCCTCCTGCATCGATGTATGGATCATAAGTCCGTATTGCTTTGAGCTGGAGGAAGGAGCCATTGCCATTTGCGAGCTTCCCAACGCAACCAAGATACCGCCATTCATCGCAAACACCCCTTCATAATCCAATGCACCATTGGCACCGTCATCCGGTCCGCAGATCACCGCGCTTCCCCCATTCATCACAATGGAACTGTTGGAGTCCAATCCATCCCCCATCGCATCCACTTGTATCGCTCCGCCATGAATTTCAATCACATGATCGGAATCCATAAAATGATCCGGTGAAGGCTGGGACGCATTATCGCCATCACTGCCGCCCGCCGCATTGATTCCATCATCACTAGCTTTTACCAGCAGATAACCACCATGGATGATCACATCGCTACCTTCCAATCCTTCATAGCTTTTGATCACATCGACACTGCCATCCGCAAGCGTCAATACAGCGTCACTATGAAACCCATCATCCCCGCTGGCAATGGTAAAATTACCGCCTTTGATCGTCAGATTCGCATTGGAATGAAAGGAATCATCGCTTGTGTCCATATCATAGATTCCCCCATACAGAACCATATCACTGCCGGACTTGATCCCTTTGGCGCTGGGAGTATCTTCGCTTTGCAGCGCATTGCTGCTCGCCTCATTCCAACGACCGAATCCACCCTTTTCAAATGCATTTTCCGCTGTCACCCCATTTACACTGCCGCCGCCGGTTTGGATCTTATAGTTTCCATCATACAGAGACAGGCGATGCTCACTTTGAATCCCGTCATTTCCCGCTTGGATATCAAAGGTGCCATTCTCAATTATGATATCTCCTTTAAAGTCATCTGTATCGTATGTGGTTTTCATTGCATCACCGGAAACCTCGAGCACATAGGCACCATCATGCACATAGATGAAATCTCTGCCTACGATACCGTCATCTGCAGCTGTTATCACATAACTGCCCGACATCAGCTTCAGTGTATCCTTCGTTTTGATCGCATCATAATAGCCGCTTGTGACGCTCAGCTGTCCTTCCCCATTGATCGTCAGATCATCCTGAACAAAGATCGCTGCGTCTGCTCCGCTGCCATTGCTGTCATAAGCGCCATCCGATACCGCATTCTTTGTCCCGCTCGGCATAGAGAGTATCAGCTTTTCTCCCTGTGTACTGATGATCGCCGGACCGCTCTTTGCTTGAATGGTCGCATTGTTCAGGATCAAACGAACGGTATCGTTTTTCCCTACGTTTATTTCGACACTGCCTTTTAAAGTACCGCTCAACTCATAAGTGCCTGCCTTTGTGATCGTTACATTTCCGCTTTGCGCACTGAGATCAATCGCGCTGACATTCGCCGGATCATAGTCGCTGTACCAGTCGTCCGCATCATATGAAATGACATCTGATGACGCATCATGATCCGCTGCGCTTGTGTTATCATTTCCATGGCTGCACCCCCATAGCACATTCAGACAAAGGGCGAGTGCAAGCATTCTTTTTCGATTTTGCTTTTGACCATTCCTAAAATGAAATTTCCCATGGCAGCGGGGTTCCTCCCTACCTGCTATAAGATATTCCTTCTTATAATTCATCACTGATTACCTGCCTTCTCGATACGACAACACTCAAATTACCATTGCGGCAGCGAATGGCGTCGATCATCGCTTTTTCTTCGTGAACATCTTTTAACGTAACTTGATAATATACTTCAAACATAGAGCCAAGATTGATCGTCTTTACCTTAATCAATTCCACCTGCTTGAGATAGCGCGCAAAGATATCGTCAAATATCTGCGTATAATCCAAGTTTTCCGGTATCGTAATGTGGAGATCCTTCTTTGTCGTAGGGATATTTCCAAATGGCAATTTATAAAGCAGTAATGTCGCAAGCCCTATGACAAAGGAAATAAAGCAGGCAAAGCTCAAATAGCCCATACCGCTTGCCAAGCCGATGGCCATCGCAAAGAAGATAAAAACGATCTCTCTGGAACTGCCCGGCACAGATCGAAAGCGCACCAGCGAAAATGCGCCCAATGCCGCAACACCGGTCCCCAGATTACCGTTTACCATCATAATGACTAATTGCACCAATCCCGGAAGCAATACCAGCGATATGCGGAACTGTTTGCTTGAATTGCCTTGGATCGCATAAACGATGGCAATCCATGCGCCCAAAAGCAAGGAAGTAAGCGTGCATATCGCACCCTCCATAAATGTCAAGCTATTCATTCCTTCATTTAAAATACCGGTGAACATAGTACAGCTCCTTTCTGTGAGGATATTCCTTCTGCCAATGATAAGCTATCGGTTTGCCTATAAGCACTTCTTTTTTTCTTATCCGCCTCCTGCTGCAACGTATCTTTGGTAAAAACGCTGCCATATTTTGAAAAAGAGATCGGATATATTTGCATATCAGATAACATATGGGTCAGCCATAATGGATACGCATTCGTCACCTTGATCTCCATCAATGTCATACCCTCTTTCAATAACAGCTCGCCATCATCTCCATAGCCTAAATCCAAATGATCATATCTTCTGCGAATCCGCTCATCAAAGGTGATGCGCAAGCCATCCTGTTCTTTGCCGATATACGGAATGCGGTCATACGCCAAAAATACTTTAGGGAAAGGATGATAAAAGTGCATAAAGTATTCGATCTCCGATAGTATTTGTGAGTGGTGCGCAATCGCAATGCCCTCATTGATATTTGCCCTTGCCTCTTCCAAACTCAATGCGATTCTGCGCTTGCTGACCACGCCGCGGCATTTCTTTTTGATCTCTAAATATACGAGGGAATCCTCCTTCGCAACCCCATAACTGCGTAACCGCAGTTTTTCCTTATAAGGCGGCTTCTGTAAAGAAGTGGATATCAAGCGATCATCCTCTGTGTCAAAGTAAATATTGCATATGGTTGAGGGACCGTAAGGGTCCATTTCAAGATATTCCTTCGCGCTTTCACAAAACTGTACACATTGTTCCTTTGGAAGCAAATACTTCTTTTCCAAACGTTGAAAGGTCATTTTTGTCGGTTTCATCTTATCACCTCATGTCGCAGATATTTTATCCGAGGAAAATGGAAGCCCCATGTCAGAAAACTGAAAAGTATGTGAAAAAAGCGCTATATGCAAATAGCACAGCGCTTCTTCGTGAATTGCTTATATTTATGCTCAATCATCACAAAAATTGAAATATTGTATTTTTCGATAAAAATATGAGGTTATGCTTATGTGGCAGTAAGCATTTATTCCATCAAAAAACGCCATGGGGATGTAGGCTCATGGCGTTGTGCTGTTGCTGATCTTTGATGATGTTACCTCGATTCGTTTTCCTTTTCTTCCATCGCTGTGATTTTGTCGATACGTTTTTGATGACGTGCCTCCTTGGAGAAAGGTGTGTTGATCCATGTATGTACGATATCCTTCATGACCTCGACACCGATCACCCGCTGTCCCATCGCCAGCATATTGGAATCATTGTGTTCCCTTGTGAGCTTCGCGCTGACACTTTCTGAGCATAAGGCGCAGCGGATTCCCTTTACCTTGTTTGCGGTGATACTGACTCCAATCCCCGTACCGCAGATCACAATGCCCCGTTCATTACTTCCTTCGCTAACTGATTTTGCACATGCATAGGCAAAGTCGGGATAGTCGCAGGAATCATGACTGTAAGTACCGAAGTCCTCTACTTCATGTCCCTCCTTGGTAAGCATTTCCTTGATGATTTCCTTGTAATCATATGCGCCATGGTCGCATCCGATTCCGATTTTCATTGTCTTTCCTCCTCTTTGGTATGTAACACCGCAGCAATGGCGGCTTCTTCAATGACTCCCTGTCTTACAATGGTGACGCTTTCCCCGCTCACATCGACGATGGTGCTGGCAATAGTGCCATGGGCTTCTCCCATCACAATAGCGTCAATGCGTCCATCCAGCTGTGCCATTACTTGGGAAGCATTGACCCCGGTTGGCTCATCCGAGCGATTGGCACTGCTTACCAATAACGGTTTTTGGCATTTCTGAATCAGAGACTGCACAAAAGGATCCTCGCTCATACGGATCGCTATCGTCGCGCAGCCATTGGTGAACACATCCGCTACGCAAGCACGTTTCTTCAAAATCAGGGTAAGTCCACCGGGCATAAAGGCATCTGCCAGCTTACGTGCGGCTTCGCTGACCTCTGCCAGTTCATAAAGTTGATCCAAGCTGGCAATCATCACCGGAATTGGCTTATGATCAGGTCGTCCCTTGGCTTGTTTTAATGCCGCTAAGGCTTTGGTATCACCATAGATCACACCCAAACCATAGACAGTATCTGTGGGAAATGCGACTACACCGCCCTTTTGAAGCAAATCTACGATCGCATCGATGGCGGTAGATTCAAAGCATTTTGTTTGCACAAAAAGTCCTTCCTTTCCTTCCCTATTTTATCATGTTTTGCGATGTAAAAACAGTCTTTTCCTTAAGATTGGTCATGATCAAAAGCAGTGAGTTGAAATGAGACAAATGATTGCCTTTTTCCAACAGGCGATCGCCACAGACAATCGCACCTTAAAACCATGAAAATAAAAATCTTACATCAAACGGATGAGGTCCACCCGCGCAAGATGGCTCATTCAATCATTGATCTAGCGATTGGGAAACGTCAATTCATATAGATTCACCAGCTCTTCCTCCTCCATTTTATCCAATTCTTCCCGTTGATACAGCGGATATCCCAATGCCGCGTAATAAGCCGCCAATTCCTCTATCATTTCTTCCATACTTTTGCCTCCTTATGATTCCTATATAGTAACATAATCCCTTTTTCCCATACAAGAGATTTCTCCATCCGCAATTTCCTATTATATAGAAACCAAGAACTACTATTTGCGTCTCATAAGCCTACTTTTATATATCAATAGCCTATAAACGATTCTCCATAAAATAGTATAATGGCATACACGAGGTATGCTTATGAATAATTATGAAATAAAGACAATTATCAAAGACGGGTTACGAAAAAATCATATGACCCAAGCAGCACTTGCGGCAATATTAGGGATTGAGCGAGCGACTGTCAACCGCTGGTGCGTCGGCAGAGCGATTCCGGAAGCAGACACCTTTTTGAAGGTATGCAAAATATTGAATGTGCGGGTGGATCCCTATCTGTATGAAACTGCAGATACCTTGAATGCACAGCTGCTTTCCCTCAGTGCCGCCATGAATGAAAAACAAAAGCTGGCACTGCTTCGGATTCTTCACCAACTCAATGAAATGCTCAAAGAAAGCATTCCCGGCTGACACCATCCAAGCAAGGATGGGATACCTTTTCCATCGCCTTTCTTTCCATTGACAGGAAATGACGCAAGCATTACAATATAGGTGCGGCAGGCACTGCCAAAGCAACTCCCCCACTTTAACCTTGCTTTGGTGCTGTAAAAACCCCATTTTGCAGACCTGCCGCATTTTTATATTCCCCTATGCTTATTTCAAGCATCTTTGTCTGTGACATAGATGCTTTTTCTTTTCACTTCATCGGATAATCTTTAGAAAATATTAAGAATTTCCACCCACGTTTCTTAACGCATATTCGATATACTATCTTTACAGGATCATCCAAATGCTATGCCTCTTGACATGGCGCTTGGCTTATTTGAACCAATGAAGCAGCCTTTATGCGAGATCCAGCAAGGCTTTGGCGCAGCAGTGGAAAAGGAAGTCCATTCGCAGCGAATGAAAACTGAGCTGATTACCAATATCTCTCATGATTTGAAAACACCGCTCACCAATATCATTACTTATGTGGATCTGTTAAAACAAAGGGATCTTTCGGATAAGGATCAAAAGAAATATACGGAGGTGCTGGAGCGCAATTCCCATCGCCTGAAACAGCTGATCAATGATCTGTTTGATCTTTCTAAGGCAAACAGCCATACAATGAAATTGGATGTGGTGGACGTGGATATCGTGGCATTGATGAACCAAGTGCTGGTGGAATGTGAGGATGCGCTGAGCAAGCATAAGCTGAAGGTTTGCTTTTCCCACAGCGATGATAAAATCATTTGTCCGCTTGATCCTGTGCGCACCTATCGCATCTTTGAAAATCTGGTGATGAATATCTCCAAATACGCGATGAAACAAACGCGTGTATATATTGATATGATGGATTATGATTCTTATGCGGATATCACCTTGCGCAATATTTCGGCAGCGGAGCTGCATATGGATCCCGACGATCTGACAGAACGCTTTACCCGCGGCGATACCTCTCGAAACAGTGAGGGAAGTGGACTTGGCTTGGCAATCGTCAAATGCTTCACACAGCTACAGGGCGGTACCCTGCGCATCCAAATGGATGCAGATTTGTTTAAGGTAATGCTTCGCTTTTCCAAAGCAGAGATGGATCAGGGAGGTATCAATAAAGCGCATGCATTGATGTAGATCATTGACATTCATCATGTTATATAGGCTGACATGAGCGCAGATACCCTTGTCTGGTCAGTGTGTTGGCACTGACCTTTTCTCACGTTTTGTGCGACAGATCGTCCATGTCGGTGAATCCACGCTAAAACAGGCGCAATATATAATTATTTATAAATAAGGATGCAACTGGTTTGATTGACTTTCATCCCTTTCCAATAGATCTCTGCCTGTTTCTGTATCGTGGTAACTGCTCCCACGCTCTTGCTGCTCCCTCCTATTTTGACTTTTTCATTGGATAGGGTGATCATCCATGATCTATGTACAGGCGAACACTAAGATATGGCTTTTTCCTGCGATTTTTGTTATAATAACGAATTTGAGGAGGGATCATATGCACGTGATGAAAAAATTTATCGGTTATTATAAACCGTACAAAAGAATCTTCTTTTTGGATATGTTATGTGCCTGTGTGATCAGTGTCATTGATCTGGCATTTCCCCAGATATTGAATTATTTGAATCGGACACTATATCTCGATACAAAACAGGCCATTCTCGACAGTTTGTTTTTATTATTTATCGGATTGCTAGTGATGTATGTTGTCAGAGCATTATGTCGCTTTTATGTGACAGGG
>CANPNQ010000008.1 GCA_947575425.1 uncultured Erysipelotrichaceae bacterium | reverse complement strand
AACTTGGAGAGGATAATTTTTTGATTGTCAATAACTTTAAAATTGACGATCAGACAGGAGATGTTTCCTTTAAGGAAAGCGAAAGCTACAAGGATGTTATGGAAGCGGCAGCAGAATATCAGGATCTGATTAGCGAGGCACAAAAGAAGGAAAAGGATGTAAACAGCCTTAACCTTAACATGTATGAATGGGAATTGCTTGAAAATGATGATCCATTGCCCGCCTCGGAGAGAGTAACTATGATCCAAGAACACAAACAGGATATCCATCCGGCTGTTCTGATGCTTTTGATAAGTAATGAAAACGAGGATAAATCTATTCGACAGGCAGCACAAGCAGCACTGAATCAGTTAAAGAGTCAAGAAAAGCAAGATCCTCAAGAGAAAGAAAATAAGGAGTCACCCAAGAAGGATGATTCAATTGACAAGTATATGGCAGCGGCTAATAGTTTGGAAAGCGGATCATCAAAGTTACATTCGATTGCATCTAAAACGACGGATGAGAAAGTATTGCTTGCAGTTCTTGCCAATCCAAATTGTTCCAATGCAACCATGTATATGCTACAGGAGAGCGAGAATGAGACAATCAGTAAAGCTGCAGATCAGGCCTTGCATAAACGTGAGGAAACAAATAAGTTTGAAAGCGTTACGATGGATAAGTCCGCTGTATGTCATGTGTTTCAATCCGAAAATAAAAAGGATAAAAGTGGAAAACCACTTTCCATCACAATCATTGCTTTACCGCAAGAAAATTCTATTGGCATGGGTGCTACGATTGCCGTACCAAGTAATTCTGTAAAAACGGTTGATGATCAACATATTTCTGTCTCCATCAATACTTCCCGTAATTTGGAGGTACGTCTTGATAAAGCAAGAAAGATAATATCCGGTAAAGAAGTTGTAAACGAGCTTCAAAAGGGAAAAACATTGGATGAGCGTTTGAAACATGCGAAGGACAAAACGATGCAGACTTCCCAAAAGGAAGAAGTACAGAAAGAGAAAGCCGCAGAGACCGTAGTAAGATAGGGAAGAGCAGTGGCTTTCTAAATAAGTGGATTAAAGCAAAAGGAGGAAAACAATATGGAAAAAATGAAGTACGTGATGGTACAGAATGATGAGCAAATGAAGCAGATGATTGAGGTATTGAATTTTCAAGGTTTCAAACTTAATGAAAATGTTTTACCAGATTTGGCACAAGATCAAGTGCTAGCGCTGAATTATGAGGATCGTAGCGTTGAATGTTTACCGGCAGCAAAAGTGCTTGAGAATTCCGACAAATTGGTAAAGAGCGTTAATCGATATATGAATGAGGCTACTTGCTATCGTATCACAGAGGGCAACATAGCCATCTGTGGAGATTATGATCTGTCAAACGACGAAGAACTATATCCTTTGCAGAATCCGTATAATACAGATGTTGTCATGCGATTAGGGAAGGATGATTATATTGAATTGCGCCCTGATGGAAGCTGTCAGGGATATCCTTTCCATGATGAGATGGGGTATCAAGCCGCAACGGATATTCGATATTATTTTAATTTAAGAGTTGCTGATAAAGAAGAAGTAAAAGATATGTTAGAGAATGGATATCTGATCACTGTTGATGAAAATGAATTAAAACAGGCAGTGGAGGCGAAAATCAAGGAAGAAGAGAAAGAATGGGAAAAAATACAGCCTGTCATGATTGATTTGGAAGGTAGCGATATACATCAAATTGAAGCAGAGTTTAACCAGAAGATAGAAAGTTATTTAAATGATGCCGATAAAGAAGGAAATCTTATGGTGTATATTAGGCTAAATAATGAAATGGTTGTTAATGGGTTTGATACGCATAAGGAAGAAATTTTGGCGATCAAAGATAGAGGCGAGCGAGTCGGAATTCCCCTGTTTCAAGAGCTTCTGAAAGAACAAGGATATGATCCAATAAAAAAGGAGATTAAAGATCCTAATAATCCTTCCCTTTACCAAATAAAGGGAAGCGATCCAATCTCTATATATGGTATCTTTCACGATGTATATGATGTCGTGGATGAAGAAGATACCTTTGTGTTTAAGAATGGGGAAGAAGCAGAAATAGCCAGATTAAAACAAGGTGATTTCATTAAAGCATACCCTGATGGTAAAGTTAAAGATTTCTATAATTTAAGTATAGATAGACTGGAGTATGGTCCTGAGCCAAAATTCGTATTTAGTGATTTTAGCATCTCAGCGAATGATTCAATAGAAAAATTAGTTTCTCAAGGTCAGTTAAGAGAAGCAACCCATGAGGAATTGGAACAAGGCTTAAAGAAACTATGGGAACAAGCGCAGCAAGACAGTGATTATTTTGATATCACTTATAATGTAATTATTAGAAATGGTGACTTGATAGAGGCCAGCCAACAGGTTGAGGATGCAATACAGTTTTATGTTAAAAACAATTTGCAAAATAATGTCGATTTTGATTATAAAGCAAATGATGTTTCATTTGATTGCAAAATGACCTCTCAGGAAATAAAAACGCTCTATAGCCAAAGTGTGGCAGAAGGAAAACCATTGTTCCATGCATTATTAGAAAAAAATGGGATTTCTGTTGAGAATGATAAAATACCTTTTCTCCCTGCGCATAAAGAAACCAAACACAAATCATTGGATGATCGCTTAAGATCGGCACAAGAAAAAGTAAATCAATCCTCGCAAAGAGAAATTCCTTTAAAAGAGAAGGATTCTCAATCCTTGAAAAGGTAGGTGAAATGTGTGACCAAATTGATCTATGCATTGGGCAGGGGAAAAAACGAAAATACAGAAATGTTGGAATTTTTACGAGATCGGGGATATCAATGGAAGGTAAAGGACTCGGATTGGGAAACGCAGCTTCAAAGCGATGACGTAAATCGCAGTATGGTGGTATGTATCAATTCTAATCTCAAAGAGGTATATCCTGTCGATTTGTCAACCATGGCTCCGTATGATATTGATTCCTATTTAAAACGAGCGATCTCATTGGAAGAAGTAAAGGCTCACCTTCCGACAACTGAGGAACCGAAAGTCGAAAAGACGGAGGATGATCAAAAAAGCAAACTGAAATTTGTCCGAATTACCGGGAATCAAATCATCGCCAAGTTTCCCAGCAAAAACTCAACTGATGATTATGGCAACCCGATTATATTGGCTAAAGTCAGACTTCCATCTGCTAAACTTTCTAAAACCCCGCTTATGCAAGAGGATGAACCATTGAAAAACCCTTATCTGCTTGTTCCAGACTATATGATAAGAGAAGATCAATATTGGAAAAAGGACGATGGCAGAGAGCATTATGTAGTCGGCTTAAAAGCGGAAAAGGAATACCTAATCCTGTATGACAATGAGAAACGTAACGAAGCAGGTTTCAAGGTTGATGATGTGCTTAAAGTAAAAGGAAAAGACTTGGTAGAAGCTTTTCAATTCAAGAAAAAAGAGAAATCTTTAGACGATCGATTAAAAACGGCGGAGAAGAATAAGCATAAAGAAGGCAACGCAAAAGAGCATGCAGAGAAAGAGCGCAATGATAAGGAACTTTCTCAATAAGGCTTTTCATCAATCAAAACTATATATGGCAGCTGGAATACTGCTGCTATATATTTTATGCGTTGCGATTTCTCATACTACTGCTATGAATATACTGGCTGTTAAGATCGTAATACAGCTAATATTAAAGAATCAGCTGTATATTATTATCTGTATTGTATTACTAATTTTGCTGTATGTAATTGAATATAAAATTCAAAATTCAGATGAGAACCAAAAGGAGGAACAACATGAAATCAACTGAAAACGAAGCTGTGAGAATCAGTGGCAATATGACTAGAGGTGTCATGAGTGCTTTAGAGACATTTGTTAAGGTAATGTCAAAAAAAGAGTTTAGAAATGCGACTTTAAAGGAAGCTTCTAAGCAAATGAGCGAGTTTGTAGAAGGGATCGCCTATGATAACATTGAGGATTTTTATAGCGCGCAAGTAGAGCAAGGTATCAATCAATTTGATTCTTTTGGCGCAAACTTTGAGGAAAACGAAATGTCGCTTTTTAATCAACTGGCCAAGCAATATGGCTTAAAGTACGCATATGAAAGGAAACCGGATAACATTCAGGATCTGTTACAGAAAGATAATCTTTCCGAAAGCGAACAAATGACTTTGCATATGTGGACAAAAGTGATCAATGATCAAAGAAGGGAAGTCAGTGAAGATTTTAAAATCACATTTGCCTGTCGTGATATTCCGAAAGTGGAGAGTATTGTAAAAGAAATTCTCAAACATGCGAATGTGAATTTGGATGAGCGTACTTATCGCGCACAAGAGCGTCGCAGAAATTATGAGGCAGATCAGAGCGTTCATCGGGATAGAAGTGCTGAAATGCCTGATTATGGGTCAAGGTAGGTAATAGGGATGAGAGAAAACGAGAAAAAATTAAGAGCGGCTTTTCAGGATGATGTTTTACACAATTCTGATCAAATGGCTGCTTTTTTTGAAATAGAAGAAATGATGGCAGAAATAGATCCAACTTTACAAGAGAATATATTTTATCCAGAAAATATGCTGCCGTGTGATATGCCGAAGCTTGTTGCGGATATGATGAGTGGCAAAGCTGAGGCAGTTCAGATGTTTGATATAACCGGAAAGGAGGTACAGATATGAAATACGCATCGAAAGCCAGAGAAAAAATTGTACAGGCTTTTATTGATAGTCTCTCTGAAGATATTATTCCTTGGGAACAGCCGTGGCATGTCAATGAATTTTACAATCCAAGTACCGAGAAGCGGTATACAGGAAGCTTTAATCTTATGGTGCTAAATTACTATGCATTCAAATGCAATTATCACGATCCCAGATGGATGACATATCGTCAAGCTCAGGAAAAGGGATGGCAGGTAAAATCCGGAGAACATGGCGTTCCAATTGAGTTTTGGAGTGCATATAATGCGAAAACCAAAAAGAAATTAACGATGCAGGAAGCGAACCAATTGCTGAGGGAAGATGCTGATGCGAGAGATTATATACGCTTTATATCCAAAAGTTATACAGTATTTAATGCCGAGCAGATCGATCATATACCGGAATTGCCTCCCAAGGAGTTAATAGATAGGACGAAAACACTTGCAAGAATTGAAAAAATAGCAAACGGGATGGGCGTCTTGCAAAAGGAAGGAGTAGAGGCTTATTATGCGCCTTTGGCTGATCAAGTTATTATGCCTCCGCTACAAAGTTTTGATAGTGAAAAAGCATATTGTGCGACATTCTTGCATGAACTCGCACATGCAACCGGACATGAAAGCAGGTTGAATCGAGGCATGAAAAATAGTTTTGGCTCTCCGGAATATGCAAAAGAGGAAATGCGGGCAGAGATTGCCAGTGCTTTTATGATGGGGATGCTGGATGTAGAGTATGATGAATCACATATGGAGTCACACAAGTCTTATGTGGGCTTTTGGATTGATACATTGAAAAATGATCCGGATGAATTATTCAAAGCGATCAAGGATGCAGAATTGATTCAGGATTATATGAGTGAACTTTGTCCGGAGCAGATAAAGGATGTGTCGGCAGAACAGAAGCAATTTTCACTCGATGAAAGAATTGCAGCCGCAAAGCAAAAGGCTGAATTCAATGCTGAGCAAGATAACAGAACACGCGAAAAAGAAGCACAGGAGGTAATGGTATGATTTCCCAGAAAATACGCAAACCGAATAAAAGAATAGCACTGTTTCTTGGAATCGCAGCCTTTATTTGCGGGAATCGACTGACACTACTTACATTGAACAGTGAAAATCCCAATATATTTATGGCTATCAATGAGGCCATAGACCGCTTTTTCCCATCATTTTCTTTTTCACAGCAAGGGTTAACGGTTGATTTCCGTCTACCATCGCTTCTTGTAAGTACGCTTGTCGTATTGTTTGCGGAAGCATTGTATTATTACTTTATGACAAAGCGCAGAAATTATAAGGTAGGGGAAGAACATGGTTCAGCCCGGTATGGTACGCTACAGGAAGCACAAGTATTGAAGGATCCTGATCCCTTCCAGAATATTATATTATCCGAAAATGTTCAGTTATCTATTAACACAAGAAAAACATTCTTGAATAATAATGTTTTGGCGTGCGGAGGGAGTGGTTCCGGTAAAACAAGGTTTTTAGTCAAGCCGAATTTGTTACAGTTTCTTTCCAATGTGGTGGTGACGGATCCAAAAGGAACCTTGGTTAAAGAGTATGGGCAAACCTTTATTGATAAAGGATATGACTTAAAAATCTTGGATCTAAATAACATGGATAATTCTATGAGATATAATCCATACCATTATTGTAAATCGGCAACGGATATCATGAAGTTTTTAAACAATCTGATGGAGAATACAAAAGATCCCAATAAAACAGGTGGTGATGAATTTTGGGACAAAGCAGGATTGACTTTACTTATGGCATTGTCCTTCCTGATTATGGGAACAGATTATCCTCAAAACCAAAACATACCCAGAATCATGGATCTGTTGGATATGATGGAGGCGGCGGAGGATGATGACAGTAAGATGTCTGTTATGGATTTTGTCTTTCAGGAATTGCAAGAAGAAGTCAATGCAAAATTACAAAGCGGTGATCCTAAACTTGTTTTGTCATGTAAGAATTCCTATCAATATCTTGCATGTCGACAGTATTCTTTGTTTAAAAAGGCAGCAGGAAAAACAGCGAAGTCCATTTTAATCACGCTAAGCAGCCGATTATCTGTATTTAACCTTCCGCAGCTAAATGATCTGCTTTCAAAGGATGAATTGCATTTGGAGACCATTGGTAATCCTAAAATCAGAAAGGGAAAGGAAAGTGTACCGGATAGCGATCCAGAAAAATATATCAAGACAGCCCTGTTTATCTGTATTTCAGACAGTGATTCTACCTTTTCCTTCCTTGCGGCAATCATTTATCAACAGTTGTTTGATTTGTTGTATAAGCAGGCAGATATCCGACCTCTTGGAGCACTACCTATCCCAGTGCAGTTCATTTTGGATGAATTTGCCAACACAGGGAAAATACTGGATTTTGAAAAAAAGATATCCACTGTGCGTTCCCGAAACATATTTGTCTTTATTCTGTTGCAGGCATTGTCACAACTGAAATTTATGTATCAAAATGATGTTTGGGAAACAATATACGGCAACTGTGATACAACAATCTTCTTGGGTGGAAAGTAATTTACTACATTGGAATACTTATCGAAAAATATTGGTAACACAACGATAGACTATATGTCGATTCAAGAAACGAAGGGGGCAAACGGTTCTTGGAGCAGAAGCAATCAATTGATTCAAAGGCAGCTGCTGCCACCGGATGAAATCAAACGATTAAAGCCAAATGAATGCTTGATCGATGTCAGAGGGCATTATATATATCGTGATTGCAAATACAACCTTACTCATCATTCACATTATAATATGACTGCGGATGCGGATCAAAGCAAGTATTTGAATCCCTATCACTATATCAAGGAGCAAAGGGAAGCGCATCAGTTGGATGCCGGATGGGAAATGGATCCGGCAAATTATGCTGATTATCTGGAAGATATGGATATTATTGATGTTTCTCAGGAAGAAATGGAACTATATTTAAGGGAGGTGTCTTAATTACAATTGCATTTTGTTTGTTTGAATGGTTTACTGATTGTACATAATTATGCTATAATTATGTACATTGGAGGTGTATGAAATGCCACAAATTAAACCTATTACAGATTTGCGTAACACAACTGAAATATCTGATTTGTGCCATGAGAAAAGGGAGCCGATATTTATTACCAAAAACGGCTATGGCGATCTGGTGGTTATGAGTATTGAAACGTATGAAGAAATGTTGGAAACGACGCAAACAGACAAAGCGATCAGTGAGGCAGAAAGTGAATTTCGTGAAGATGGCACGTTGATTCCGGCGGAAGAAGCATTATCCTTATTACGGAGGAAGTATTTTGGATAAATATACGGTCAGTTTATATCCTCGAGCGTTGCAGGATCTAAACGAAATTTATTCTTATATTGCGGAAAATCTGCATGTTCCTGATATTGCATCATCGATGGTAAAGAATCTGGAAAAGGCAATATTGAGTCTAGATCAGATGCCGGAGCGAGGATCAATCAGACAAGTAGGTATTTATGGAACAGGTAAATATCGGCAATTATTTGTCAAGAATTATGTGATTATCTACCGTGATTATAAGAAGAAGCGACAAGTTCATATTGTTACAGTACGTTATGTAGCGAGAAATTTTTAACATAAATCGAGAAATAAAATTGAATGTTATTGAGAACAGAGCAATGTCTTAAGGATGTTGCTTTTTTGGTTATGCTTCCAATCAAAAAGCATCTAAGGGCAGAACCCGAAAAGGAGAAAAATATTATGGAAATTCTAACTACGCTGTTGGATTTATTATCAAAAGGTGTCATTCTGGGTGGAACCATTTATGGACTGATCGGTATGGTTATGCTTGGTGTAGCTTTTAAAGACCATCAAGGTCCCGGAATTGCATCTGCATTATGGCAAATAGTAGGTGGGATCATCATTATCGCCGCAGGAATTGCATTAAAGTCAGTATCATGGTAATTGAAACAGATGATCCATACGAAAGGAGTGATACACTATGTGGGATTGGCTGATAAATGGCATTGTGAATCAAGTGAATGAAGTATTCCGCTTACTCACAGAAAGTATCGGGGATCTTATTTCTTTAGCATCCAAATCGCCATCGCAGTTTAATCAAAATATTTGGAGTACTGTTTTATCAATCAATGAACGGGCTGTTTTGCCGATTGCATATATGATCTTGAGTATTTTTCTATTTACCGAGTTGATTCAAATACTAAGGAAAACAGAAGCGCAGGGAATTGAATCTTTGCGCTTTTTTGTTATCTTTATATTCAAACTGATGATAGGAATGATGGTGTTGGAAAATATACCGGAAATTTTGGACGGTGTCTACTCTCTTTCGGCTGAAATTGTCAGAAATGCCAATTTTACTATCAACACAGTACCGGCGGTCAGCGGTAGTGTTACAGATGCTTTGGAGGGACAGGACATAGGAACATTGATTTCTTTATGGTTTACATGTTCAATTATTAATGTGATTCAGCCATTATGCCAATCACTTTGCGGGATTGTTTTAAAATTACGTTATGTTGAAATATACGTGATGAGTGCGATTGCAGCATTGCCATTAGCAACTGTTGTATCAAGCAGTCATGAAATATCGTCAATCGGCTATGGGTTTATTAAGCGGATCTGCGCTTTATCCTTGCAGGTCGTTTTCATTATGGTTGTATTTTTATTTTACGGTCAAATGATTACAACAGAAGCGGTGGTGATATCTGTGAATGAAGTAAGCACATCCATGTGGGAATTTATAGGCTATACCATTTTATTGGTGATTGCATTATTTCAGACAGGATCATGGAGTAAGGCAATTATGGGAGCACATTAAAGGAGGTGGAAAATGTGATATATGTAAGAGTGCCAAAAGACATCAAGGAATATAAAGGACGTTGGGCGCTGGGACTGACAAGAAGACAATGGCTATATTTATTGGTCGGTGCAGCTTTAGGTCTTATCATCAGTTTCTTTTTATATCCGTTGATAGGATCTGATGGAGTAGGTATTATCATCATCATTTTTATCATGCCGGGAGTCGTAGTTGGTTTTTGTGAGCGGGATGGAATTCCGATGCAGACCTATTTAAAATATGTGATTTTGTATTATATAAGAAATCAAAAAATATCATATCAGAATCAGCAGATTTTGCTGATTGAGAAGAAAGGAGTTAAAAACAATGATCAATCTATCAAAGAGAAAATTATTGCCGCAAGAAACAGGCGGCGCATTGCCAAAGAGCAAGCACAAATCCAAGAGGATGGAACGAAAAAAGAAAAAGGACGTAAAAAGAAGCACACAGAATCTGATACCTTACGTTAAGATGTTTTCCAACGGTGTTGCCTTATTGCCAAATCAGCGATACAGCGCTACCATTAAGGTAGAAGATATCAATTATCAAATTGCGAATGATGAAAAAAGAGAGGATATATTCTCTTATTGGATGCAGCTTTTGAATTCTCTGACACCGGAAGAAGGGATGGACATTACGATCCATAACCATTCACTTGATGAGGAGCAATATCGTGATGATGTGTTAATAAAATATCGTGAAGATGATTGCGATAAGTACCGCGGAGAAATCAACAATATGTTGATTAACGGAATGAAAACAGGCAGTAACAATATCATCAGCGATAAATATATCAGTTTTGCGATCAAAGAAGAAACTTTAGATGATGCCTATCGGGAATTATCTACCATACAAAAAGAATTGATGCGCAAACTAAAGACATTAGGCTGCCTTTTTCCAGAGCAGAGAATGATGCGCGGTTCTGAACGACTTGAATTGTTATATAACATCATGCAACCAAAGAAAAAATTGCATTTTGATTATGAGCACTTAGACGGGTTATCCACAAAGGATGCAATTGCTCCTGATGGAATACATTTTGAGAATAACGCTTCCTTTAAGATTGAAGATCGCTTTTGTAAAGTATTGTTTTTAAAAAATTATTCCACAGAGTTATGCGATGCCTTTTTAAGTGATCTTTCTAAACTGCAATATAACTTTACCATCAATATCCATTTAAAAATCATCGATCAAGCAGAGGCATTACAGCTGGTTATGCGTCAAAAGGCGACCATTGAGAAAGATAAGACCAAGGAGGAGCAAAAGGCATACAAAAATGGTTACAGTCCGGAAATGATCCCTGAAGAAACAAAATACAGTTATCAGGAAGCAAGGACATTGTTGGAGGACATTAAAACAAGAAACCAGAGGCTATTCAGTTGCCAATTTGTTATGCTGTTGAATTGTGCGAGTAAGGAAGAATTGGAGGAACTGGAAAGGCGGGCAATCAATGTAGCGAAAAAGCATAATTTAAATCTCGGCGCTATTTATTTTCTTCAGGAAGCAGGCTTTCAATCGGCGCTCCCCTTATGCTATTCTCGCTTACCGATAGAAAGAACCTTGACTACATCAGCGGCAGCCAGTTTCATTCCATTTACTTCTATGGAACTGAATCACCGTACAAAGAATTCCATCTATTATGGAATTAACGGTATTTCGGGGAATTTACTGCGGTGTGATCGTGTTTTATTGCTGAATCCTACCGGATGGATTTTTGGTAAACCGGGAAGCGGCAAGTCCTTTAAATGCAAAGAGGAAATGCTGATGTTTTTGCTTATGAATCCCAATGTGGATGTTATTGTCATTGATCCGGAAATGGAATACGTCCATCTTGCCAAGTTAAAAGGAATTGATGGTACGATTGTTGAACTAAATAATACAAGCGGAAACTTTTTGAATCCTTTAGATGGAGAAATTGAAGATAAGGATTTCCTAGCAAGTAAAGTGGAATTCTGTCAAGCGATGACTGCTTGTATTGTAGGAGATCGGCAGATGACACCGGGTGTTATTTCTTTGGTAGATCGATGTGCAAGATATGTTTATGGCAGATATAGCGAGCAAGTAACACAGAGCAAAAAAGATGGCAGTAGCCAATCATTGAAAGTACCAACATTTACGGACTTCTATCATGAAATGAAAAAAATCCAAGATACGGAAGCTCAAGCTGTTGCTAAAGCAATGGAAATTTACGTAGAGGGAACGAATAACTTTTTCGCAAAGGAATCTAATGTCGATATTAAAAACAGATATACTGTCTATGTAACAAGAGATCTACCTTCATCAATGAAGCCATTGGCTATGCTTGTGGTTTTGGAATCATTATGGCAGCGTATGGTATCTAACTTTTATCAAGGTAAGATATCTTGTGTCTATATTGATGAGATAACGACGTTGTTCAGTTCCTCTTATTGTTTGGATTTTTTCTCTATTCTGTGGAAAAGAGCAAGAAAGTACAATGCTATTTTGACTGGGATCACGCAGAACCCGGAAGAATTGCTGTCCAATATGGCGACACGAACCATGGTTTCTAACAGTGAATTTGTACTCATGATGAATCAATCGGCGAGTGATCGGGAATGTCTACAGGAATTGTTTAATATAAGCGAGGATCAGATGGCATTTATTGCCAACGGAGAAGAAGGAAGCGGATTGCTATATAATGGCAAAGCGGTGATTCCATTTACTGATAACTTCCCAAAAGACACAGAATTATATCGAGCTATGACCACAAAGCCGGATGAAAGAAATCAAATAGATCATGGGTAATGGTTATGAGTGATCATGTAAAGCTCAAAAATGTGCAATTGGATAAAACAGTGCACACTGCTTTTAAAACAAGCAAGGGCATCATGCAGGGATCCAAGACGCTGATTAAGTCAGAAGCACAAATGTTTACCAATTTTACCGAGGATTTTTATGATGAGCTTGATGACGTATCAGCGGGAATTGTAAAAGAAAGCACAGCGGATTCTGTCTATGGAGTCCGCAATGCTTATCGTTTGGGCAGGAGCGGAATCAATGTCATAAGAAAGCATCATGCAAGGCATACGTATTATAAATCTTATGTAGAGGCAGAAGAAAAAAGAAAGAAGGAAGAAGCAAAGAAAAAACGAGAAAAGCAAAAAAACCAAAACGAAAGTGTGGATCCAATATCCTCTCATGGTGATGAGGATATAACTGAAAGTGATGGAAAAGAATCTTATAAAGACAGTGGTTTTTATAAAAATGCTCGCTCCTCTTGGAAGAATCAGACGAAAGAAGAAAAGCAGGCTTATTATAAACAAGTAAAGCCTAAAATGAAGCAGGGCTTTTCACCTCGAAGCAGTACGAAAAAAACAATATCTAATCAAGCAAGGAAATTTGAAAGCAAATTGAATTCTCGTGATGATATCAGCGATCATATCATCGCCTCCACTACAAAGGGCATACGATATACCAAGCGCACAATAAGGACAGGGCTGAGGTTAATTAAAAATTTTATACCAGCAATGATTCATCTGTTCCAAGGCATTATCTCGTTTGTCATATCGATTCCGTCTTTAATTGTCGGATTACTCTCTATGCTCCCTGTGATTCTTGTATTCATCATTGCAATCTGCCTGATTATGATTATTTGCAGTTTTGAATATAGCGGGCGGGTGATTTCGTTCGTAGAAAATGAAGTATATTATGAGTACAGATACGATACCAACGTAGTTCCGGATGAAGTTTTATCTATTACGAGTGCGTTGGGATGGACTACCGAGAACAAAGAAGAATACGAGGCTCTTTTTGCATTACTTGATAATGCTAAGGATGAAGAAACTTGGATTCTTAATTATGATGATATGCTGGATATGATTTTTAATCAATATAATCCAGCCAAATATGCATGGGGTGAACCTATTACCGTGAAAAGAGAAACTATGTTTGGTACGGACATAACTTCAACCTTGACCTATGAAGATTATCTTGATTTATTTCCGGAGTATCAGTTGTTGCCTCCCGATAAACGGGCAGAATATGGCTCTGATGAAAATATAGCAAAGTTGAAAGATAAGGCACGTCTCTCTTTAAAAGAGAACGGAATGAAGTACGCAGCTCATTTTGTTTATTTGCCGAATGTAAATGCATCGTTTTTATCACGTCCGATAGCGATAGAAGATGTTGAGGCAGGAAGCGTTGTATATAAGGTGGGATATCGAAAAATGTTAGACGGTGCCTTCCACGGAGGAACTGATATTCCTGCATCGAAAGGGGTAAAAGTATATGCGGTTTCTGATGCAAAGGTGATTTATGTGCAAAACGGTATTACAGAAAGCGGTGATATCTGCATGGATGAAGGGAAACACAGCGAGACAACATGCGGTAAGAATTTTGCTGGAAATCAGATTATTTTGCAGATACCAATAAAGGATAAGCGTAACGATATTGAAAGTTATTTGTATGTCGCATATTTCCATCTAAATAATGAATCTGTTCGTGTTCATGAAGGCGATTCTGTCACAGCGGGCGATTATATTGGTGATGTCGGAGAAACCGGGATGGCTATTGGATCCCATTTGCATATACAGGGTTGGATTGACACCGAGGATGGATACCATATGCCATATTCAACGAATGCGGGTGATATTGGCACTTGGCAGAAAATGATAGATGTTACGATGTTTTGTGACGATGAGTTCCGAAATCATATTTACGGGAGGTAATTATGGAAAATAAACTTGTGAATCAATTTGAAAATCAGATGAGATCAATCATTTATGATTGTGCTTTTTCTGATAGGACAAAATGGGAAAGCCATTTGTTATATATGGCGTCCAATCCTGATCAATATTGGATCAATGTATTGTCAGTTTTTAATTGCCGAGAGTCACCGATCAGCGTAAAACGGATAGAGGAATGGAAAAATCAGTT
>CANPNQ010000007.1 GCA_947575425.1 uncultured Erysipelotrichaceae bacterium | reverse complement strand
CGTATTTTCGCAATGTGCAGCTGGTGTATGAATGCGATTTGACAAATTTTGCGGAAGTGGAGAAATATACGATCGGCTCAGCGATTACGGTGATGGGAAAATTTGTGTATACCCCGGATGGCAAGCAGCCCTTTGAGATCGCAGTGCGTGAGGTCACTTTAGAGGGAGCCTGTGACAATGACTATCCGATGCAGAAAAAGCGCCATAGGTTTGAATTTATGCGGGAGTTGCCGCATTTGCGTGTTAGAGCTAATACATTTTATGCGATCTTCCGTCTGCGTTCGGTTTTGTCTATGGCCATCCATGAGTTTTTTCAAAATCAGGGCTTTGTCTATGTGCATACGCCGATTATTACCGGCAATGATGCGGAAGGCGCAGGGGAATGCTTCAGCGTGACGACAAGAAGTGACGACAAGTATGAGGAAGACTTCTTTGGCAAGCATGCGTCATTGACCGTATCAGGACAGCTTCATGTGGAGGCATTTGCGATGGCTTTCCGTGATGTGTATACCTTCGGTCCGACATTCCGGGCTGAGAATTCCAATACGACACGCCATGCCAGTGAATTCTGGATGATTGAGCCGGAGATCGCCTTTGCGGATCTGGAGGATGATATGGATCTGATGGAGGATATGGTGAAGTATTGTATCGACTATATTTTGGATAATGCGAGTGAAGAAATGAAGTTCTTTGAGAAGATGATCGATCATGATTGTATCAAACGGATTCAGGCAGTGCGTGACAGTGACTTTAAACGCATGAGCTACACGGAAGCAATCGAATTGTTAAAACAGGCCGATGTGAAGTTTGAAAATAACAAGATCGAATGGGGCATGGATTTGCAGAGTGAGCATGAGCGCTATCTGAGTGAAAAGGTCGTTGGCGGTCCGGTATTTTTAACCGATTACCCCAAGGATATCAAGGCGTTCTATATGCGCTTGAATGATGATGGCAAAAGCGTTGCGGCCTGTGATTTGCTTGTGCCGGGAGTGGGAGAGCTGTGCGGTGGATCGCAGCGAGAGGAGCGCTATGATGTATTGAAGCAGCGCATGGAAGAAATGGGCATGGAGGAAAGCTCCTTGCAGTGGTACATGGATTTGCGGCGGTATGGCGGTTGTAAGCATGCGGGATTCGGGTTGGGCTTTGATCGCTTCCTAATGTATGTGAGCGGTATGTCTAATATTCGTGATGTGGAGCCATTCCCTCGTACGCCAAGGAATTTGATCTTTTAATCAAACAAGGAAGAAACAATGTCATGATGCAAGCATCATGGCGTTTTCTTTTCCTTATGCAGCGCTTGGATGGAAATAGGCAAGCAGGCTAGGGGAGAGTGTGGGATGATGGGAGAGGGAAAAGCAGGGAAAGGATGATGATAGTCATTGTCCAAGTCATGACAGACGAAAGCTGATTTATTCTCATCCGTCATATGAAAATGCAGAAACCTGCCAGACCATCACAAATTTGTTATATTGCCCAAAATCCTTGTGGTTTTCTGATCTTTCTTTTATAATTATACATGGTGAAGTACATGGAAAAATATGTCATTGCGCGTCATGAGGACGGCAGCGTCGTCTGTGTCAGCGATATTCATCGTGTATTGCTTATGATGATGAAAGACTTGGATGCGCTGTTGCGCAAACATCATATACCTTATTGGCTGGTAGGGGGAAGTGCCTTAGGCGCAGTGCGTCATGGCGGCTTTATCCCTTGGGATGATGATATGGATATCGGAATGCTGAGAAAGGATTATGAGCGTTTTTTACGGGTAGCTCTTCATGAGCTGGATGATAAATATGTATTTCAATGCTTTGAAACGGATGAGCGCTTTTTGCCCTGTGTTCCGGCAAAGCTGATTTTAAAGGGAACCCATATCAAAGAATATAACACGCTGTTAAAAAATAAATGTCCTTATGGGGATGGCTTATTTATCGATATATTCGTATTGGATGAGATGAGTGATCGCATAGCCAAAGATCTGCCGAGAAGAATATGGAGTGCAGCGATGATGGCAGGAATCGTGCTGCTGGAAAATTTACATTATAATCCCAAGGCATTGAAGCGGCATTTCATCCGCTATGCGAAACGCTATGGAAAGAAATATGAAGGAAGCGGGATGATTGGCTTTGCGCTTACTTGGTGCTTCAATTCTATGATTCATCCGGTGCGCTATCCGCATAACAGCGTATTTCCGCTTCAATATGTGCCTTTTGAAGATACGAAACTGCCGATCCCCAAAGATCCTCATGTGATGCTTAATGTGGAAGTATCGCCTGATCATATGAATTATCCGCCAATTGCGGAGCAAAAACCGAAGCATATCAAGGATGCCTATTTATAACCGACTGCTTTTGATAAGCGATTCTTCGCGCATAGCGCTGAGGAAAGGAAGCACAATAACAAGCAGAGAATCATGAAAGGAGGATATCCTCATGGCTTATGTTCCACCGAAAAAACAACGACATATCAAACCGGTGATGATCATCGTTTTGATGGCAACTCTGGCAATCGCTGTCACATGGGGATATCGAAGCTGGCAAGCGGCACAGCCGAAAGAATGGGAAAACATGACAATCTGTGGCTTTGATGAGGAAAAAACAAGGGAATTGCTTCAGAATACGAGGAAGGAAACCTATACGATTCAAGATTATCAGTTTTATGGGGAAAGCTTGAATGTTTTTGCGCAAGCGTATCAGCTAGGGGAAAAGGACGATGTCAAAAGAAAAAGCATCACCTTGCATAACTTGTGCAATGAGGAAACAATCACCTATACGATGGAGGACAGCGCCGATCGGCAGATCGATTTGGTAGAGCCGCAGGAAGGCTTTTACGCGCTGAGCATTCATGACGTCCAAAAGGACAAGCAGCTGGTTTATGCGAATGTTTTGCATAGTGAGCCTTATTATACCGTTCGCCGAAATGGCAAGGTTAAGCGAATCACGCTGATTGCCGATGCATCCATCAGCGAGCCTGCGCTTTCACAAAATACTTTGTTTTTACAGATCGAGGAAGTGGATCCGCAGGAGGATGTTGCGGATGTTTTCATTGATCCGTATGGAGATCGCATGATCAACGGTTATCTTCAAAGCGGCGGTAATGCCAACGGACTCAAGGAATCTGCGGAAATGCAGGAAGCTGCCCAACAGCTGAAACAGGAGCTGGAAGGCTATGGATTGCGCGTCGTACTGGCAAAGGAAGCTGCCGATGATGTGATGGGTTACTATGGAAAGGAAGGCATTATGGCGAAAGCATATGAGTCACATGCGAAATACTATATTGAATTGGGAATGAATTCCTCCAATGAAACCCGTTATGGCGGCAGTGAGATCTACCATTCCAATTACAGCTCCGCCACGTTGGCAAATGCCTTGATGTATGGATTAAAAAAGAATACCGCTTTGACTCCAAGTAATGTTTATACATGGAGTGAACACAGTGAGGGAGTCAGCTCCAGCCTATACGCGCAAGGAAAGGATGGCAAGCTGGTATACGATATGATGCCGGCCTTGCGGGAAAGCGGCGGACGAATCAGCGGCGCAGCCGAGTTTTCCGACGCCGCAAAGGAGAATGAATCACTCATACAGAATGCAAACAGCGGTATGCAAAGCGTATCTGTGAATTTTATTTATTTGACAAACAAGGGAGATGTATCGACATGGAAGCAGGAGAAGGAGAAGATCATCACCACATTGGCAGAAGCCTTTGCGGCAGCGATTCATGTGAAATCATAATCCCGTATTGAAAGGATGAGATATATGCGCTATCAAATTCATAAGGGCGCAAAACGATATGGGGGAAACAGTGTTTTTGAGAATATACAATTTGAGATCAGAGACAATGAAAAAATCGCAGTGATTGGGCGCAACGGTTGCGGAAAAACCACGCTGTTAAAGATTATGGCCGGGGTGGAGGAGCTGGATGTCGGAGAGATCCACAAAGAGAGTAAAACAACGATCGGCTATTTGGCGCAGACCACCTTTGCGGATGAGACTCATACGGTAAAGGAAGAATTGGAAAGCGTTTTTGCTTATCTGAAGGATATGCAAAAGCGGATGGATGCGATGACTGAGGAAATGGCGCATCACGCAGATGAGGAGCTGCTTCATAAATATGCGGATCTGGCACAGGCCTTTGAGGAAGGGGGAGGCTATCGCTATGAATCGGAAATGATGAGCATTCTCACAAAGTTCCATTTTGATCCGCAGGACATTCACAGAGAGATTCAAACCTTCAGCGGCGGTCAGAAAACCCGGTTGGCGTTTGTGAAGCTGTTACTGTCAAAGCCGGATATCTTATTACTGGATGAGCCGACCAATCACTTGGATCTGGATACGATTGAATGGCTGGAAGGGTATGTCAAGCGCTATCCCAAGGCAGTGGTACTCGTGTCCCACGATCGCATGTTTTTGGATGATGTAGTCGATGTCATCTATGAATTGGAATATGGTGTCATGCGTCGTTATCCGGGCAATTATACGAATTATCAAGCGGTCAAGCGCTCGGACATCGAGCGGCAGAAAAGCGCTTATGCCCGCCAGCAAAAGGATATTGAGCGCTTAGAGACACTGATAGAAAAATTCCGCTATAAGAAAAACAAGGCTGCCTTTGCCCAATCCAAAATCAAATATTTGGAGCGCATGGAGCGCATCGAGGATCCCAAGTCGGACGAGCGAACCTTTCATGCACATTTTGTGCCTAGAGTGAAAGGGGGAAAGCGCGTCTTAGAGGTCAAGGATCTTGTGATCGGTTATGATCAGCCCTTATGCAAGATCAATTTGGATCTCATGCAGGGCGCTAAGGTGGCAGTGCTTGGCCCCAATGGAAAGGGTAAGTCCACCTTTGTGAAAACAATCATGCGTCATGTGGCGCCTTTATCGGGCAGTTTCCTGCTGGGACATCAGATCGAGGTTGGCTACTTTGATCAGGAGCTGGCGCAGTTCCATTCCAATCAAACGGTATTGGAGGAGGTATGGGATTGCGACGAGACAATGACGCAAAGTGAGGTTCGTACCATTCTAGGCACGTTTCTTTTTCACGGGGAGGATGTGTTTAAAACGGTAGATTGCTTGTCCGGGGGAGAAAAGGTGCGCCTTTCTCTGGTGAAGCTCGCATTGGCACAGCCAAATTTTCTGATATTGGATGAGCCTACCAATCACTTGGATCTGCTAGGCAAGGAGGCCTTGGAGGAGGCATTGAGCGGATATGAGGGAACGATGCTGTTTGTCTCCCATGATCGTTATTTTATCTCGAAGCTGGCAACAGCGATCTTGGTAATCGATGAAGGAAAGGCAACGTATTATCCTTTGACCTACACAGAATATGTGGAAAAGATGAAGAGCGAAGTTTCTTCTTATGATAATCAGGGGACAGGAAAGGGAAATAAGCAAAAAAATCAAGGGATTATGCAGGCGGCGCAACGCCATAGAGAAGGTAGTGTCGGAGTATCTTCCTCTGTGAAACAGGGCAGGCGAGGAATTCACTATGCCAAGGAAGTGAAAAAGCTGGAGACTGCGATCAATGAAAAAGAGGAACAGCTGGAGGAATTGCGACAGCTGCGCTTTGAACCGGAATATTATCATGATTATCGCAAGATGAATGAATTGGATGAGCGTATTGATGAAATGCATAATGAGATTGAGCATCTGATGCGCTTGTGGGAGGAATATAGCGAGATGCTGGAATCATAGGTATGGTGTTATGTCGAATGAGTCGAGAAGGGAGCCGACTCATTTTTAAATGGATAAAGATCATCGAGTTTATTTTTTTAGAGTTTATCAGATAGGAAGCATGCACCTCATTCAGATGGAAGGCCTTGTATAAATCCATGTGTATTGTCACAACCTAACTTTGGTGATATGATGAAAACATACAAGGAATTGATCTGTGAATTGGATCATATATTAAAGGTTGATGAAAATTTTGATATCATCAAGCGTGAGCTGCTGGTACAGGGAAAACAGCTGTCCTTTTACTGTGTGGATGGCTTTGTGAAAGATGAAGTGCTGGAGAAGATGATGGAATTCATATTAAAGGCGGATCTTTCTTCCATGGAACAGGAAGGAAGCTTTTCCTCCTTAAGCAGCCAGTTGGTTTCTTATGTGGAAGCTGATATTCAAAGTGATGTCAATCAGATGGTGACGGCGATCTTGTCCGGCACAATTTTACTTGTGATTGAGGGATATGGCAAAGGCATATTGATTGATGCACGCACCTATCCCACCAGAGGCATGGAGGAACCGGAGGATGATCGAGTATTGCGGGGCAGCCGCGATGGCTTTGTGGAAACATTGGTTTTCAATACAGCACTCATACGTCGCAGAATTCGTGATCCCCATCTGCATATGGAATACACCAGTGTCGGTGATGTTTCCAGAACCGATCTGATACTCTGTTATATGGAGGATAAGGTCGATCAGGATATGCTGAAACGGATTCGTGATATCATCTCCGAGATCCATGTGGACGCATTGACGATGGCACAGGAATCCTTGGCGGAGGCGCTGGTCAGCGGGAAATGGTATTCCCCTTTTCCCAAGGTGCGCTATACGGAGCGCCCAGATACTGCCGCATCTAATATCTTGGAGGGAAAGATCATTTTAATTATCGATAACAGCCCCTCGGTACTGATCCTTCCTACTTACTTTTTTGACTTTGTACAGGAGGCACAGGATTATTATTTACCGCCGATCACCGGATCCTACCTGCGCTGTATTCGCATCGCTGTCTTTTTTGCGACTCTGTTTATCACACCGATATGGTATTATTTCAACTGTAATCCTCATTTGGCGCCGCAATGGTTTTCCTTTGCGCTTATTGAGGATAATGGCAATCTGCCCTTTATCGTACAGTTGCTATTGCTGGAATTCGGCATCGATGCATTAAAGCTGGCTTCCCTGAATACGCCAAGCTCTTTGAACAGCTCCTTCAGTATCATTGGAGCTTTGATCCTCGGTGATTTTGCGGTGGATGCGGGATGGTTTGCGCCGGAGATTATATTGTATATGGCATTTGTCGCATTGGCGAATTTCACTCAGCCAAGCTATGAATTGGGCTATGGCGTAAAGTTTATGCGGGTGATGCTATTGATTCTCACAGCCCTGATGCCTCGGTTTGGCTTTTGGATTGGTCTTATCCTCCTATGTCTGATCCTATATAATGGCAAAACCATCAGTAAACAAAGTTATCTCTATCCTTTGATCCCCTTTAACTGGTTTGATTTTAAGATGATTTTCAAGCGCAAAAAGCTTCACAACAAGTCCCGTTAAGGTATAATTGAGGCTCCTTTTATGATATAATGAGTCATACAAAGGCAGGGATTTTATGAAAAAGCAACTGATTCACAGCGAATATTTATGTATCTTACATCTGATCGCATTGCCCTTTCTGGTGATGCTGTATCATCGTGGCAGTATGATGGTATGGGCATTGCTCATCTTTTTGGACGCGGCAAAGCTGATGTTAAAGGTGGAAGAACAAAGCGTGTACCTTTTATTAAAGGATCCCCAGTTGAAACTGGAAACTGCCCGCATTAAAATATATTTGGTCGCTATTTTATTATTTTATGCTTGTATGCCCTTTGTGACAAGCATCCGGCTGCTTGTGATCGTATTGGGAAATGATGTGCTGTCGGCTGTTTTGAGCTATGTGTTTTCCCGCTATATCTATCATGATGAAATATGATGCGCTATGATGGATCATAATAGCTGAAAAGTTTTTTGCCATATCGCTGATGGCTACAAGCTTCCTATAGCTTGTAGGAGGCATGGTTTTATCAAAGAAAAAGCAATCGGAACTTTAAAAAGCCTTACCATTGTGGTAAAATAATCCTGTAATGTGAATGAGGAGGAATAGACACATGGCGAATTGTTTAGTAGCACAATCTGGTGGACCTACGACAGTCATCAATGCCTCTTTGGCAGGTGTCGTCAGAGCTAACCAGTTAAATCCCGTTTATGATCATGTATATGGCGGATTAAACGGAATCGAGGGTATTTTACAGGATCGTTTATATGATTTGACGAATATGAGCGAGACAGAAAACAAATTACTTCGTCAAACACCATCTTCTGCGCTGGGAAGCTGCCGCTATAAGCTGAAGCGCAATGATGAAACAGATTATCGCAGATTGGTAGAGATCATGGATAAGCACGATATTGAGATCCTGTTCTATATCGGCGGTAATGATTCTATGGACACCGTAGATGCACTCAGTCAGTGGGCAAAGGCAAATAACATCGCAAAGCGGTTTGTCGGTATTCCCAAAACCGTAGACAATGATTTAATGGTGACAGATCATTGCCCGGGCTTCGCATCAGGTGCGAAGTTTGCCAATGAGGTCGTCAATGCGACATGGCTAGATTACAACGTGTATACACGTGAGGAAGTATTCATTTTGGAGACCATGGGCAGAGACGCCGGATGGCTGGCAGGCTCTACCGTTGTCACAGGACGTGTGGATCTTGTCGTATTGCCGGAGGTGGATTTCGATAAGGAAAACTTCTTGGCACAGGTGAAGAAATGTATGGATGAAAAGGGCAAATGCTATATTGTTACCAGTGAAGGTGCGCATTTTGCGGACGGTACTTATATTTCTGCCGGAGAGGCAAAAAATGATGGCTTCGGTCATGCGATCTTAGGCGGCGCCGGAGAAACCTTGAAGAATATGATTTTGGAGGCAGGCATTGCGCCTCGGGCAAAGGTTCAGGATTTGAGTACAGCTGCCCGTTCCTCTAACTTTGCACAATCCTTGGTAGATGTCAGCGAAGCATTTGAACTCGGAATGTCTGCACATATGAGAAGTGCCAATGGAACCTTTACCGGTGAAGTTGTGGCGGTTCAGCGGGAATATGTGGATGGTCAATACAATGCAAAATTCATCAGCGGGCCGGCGGAGAACTTCGCAAATCATGTGAAGCATGTGCCTACGGAATGGATCCTTCCTGATTATCAGGGCTTGACACAGGAATTCTATGACTACATCACACCGCTCATTCAGGGTGAGCCTACCTTGGTGATGGAAAACGGTATTCCGAAAACGATCAAACCATTCAATATGCGCTAAGCAATTATGAACCTTGATCTAATATAAATAAGACAGGAGTCGCTTGCTTTATGATAGTTTCATAAGCAGCGGCTTTTTTTGATGCAAAAGCGATAGGTCGCTATGAGCGATTATGTGAAATTATGTGAAATTCTGTAGTTTTCATTTTTTGCGCGAATAATATATATAAGAGGTAAATTTCGGATGATCCGGAATGTAGAAAATAGACATATATATAGGAGGGAATATGGAGAAATTACAGAATTTAACGTATCGGGAAAAGGAACAGCTTTGTGTTCATTTGGGCAGGATGTATCGCAAAGGGATGTTACATACGACGATGGCGATCCATGGCATGGTGGAGGATCAGATCAGTGATGATGCAGATATGGATGTCGCGGCTCATTTGCGTATGATCTTATTGCGGATGGATCAACGCTATGCCTTGATCATTTTAAATGATTTTCTGGAGATCAAAGAAAGCGGATGGTGGAAAAAGTATTATTCGCGAACCAGCTATTATCGCTATAAAAAGCTGGCAGTCGATGCCTTATTGGCACAGCTGTATATGGAAAAAGGGTAAATTGAAAAAGATATGGACGTAACCGCCTTGAAAATGTGAAAAGGGGTGGCATTTTGGTCGTGAAAATGTTATCATTTATATGCATAGGACAGATATGAAAGCGCAATCAGCGAATGAGATCTGTCTGATTTGATATTTAATAACCAAGGAGGAAAAAGGTATATGCTAAAAGGTATTGCGGCATCTTCCGGCGTTGCGATCGCAAAGGTCTATAAGCTGGAACAGCCGAAGGTTGAAATCGTAAAAAAGGACGCAGATCCCGCTGTTGAGATCGCTAAGTTCAACGAAGCGCTGGAACAGACAAAGAGGGATATTGAAGGGATCAAAGAGATTGCCTCCAAGCGTTTGAGTGAGGAAGAGTTGGCTGTATTTGATGCCCATTTGATGATGGCATCCGATCCTGAATTATCCGCACAGATCATTGGCATGATAGAAGCGGAGAGGGTCAATGCGGAATATGCGACGGATGCAGTAGCCAATCAGATGATCATGATTTTTGAATCTATGGATAATGATTATATGAGAGAGCGTGCAGCGGATGTAAAGGATGTAACCTTCCGTTTGAAATGCAATTTGATGGGGTTGATGATCCCGAATTTGAGCTTGATCAATGAGGACAGTGTGGTTGTGGCTTATGATCTGACACCGAGTGATACCGCCCAGCTAAATACCTTTGCGAAGGGCTTTGCGACAGCGATTGGTGGCAGAACTTCTCACTCAGCGATCATGGCGCGTTCTTTGGAGATACCGGCTGTGGTTGGATGCAGCGGTATTTTGGAAGAGGCTAAGCATGGCGATTTGATCGTGCTGGATGCCTTGGAAGGCGAGGTCATCTTGAATCCGGATGAGGCTGCGGTTGCCAAATATGAGGCAAAGGCAAAGGCTTACGCGGAGGAAAAAGAAGCACTGAAGGTGTTGAAAACAGCGAAATCCATCTCCACAGACGGACATCAGGTAGAGCTTGCCGGCAATATCGGCGGGGTGAAGGATGTAGAAGGTGTATTGGAAAATGGTGGGGAAGGCGTCGGCTTGTTCCGTACCGAGTTCCTGTATATGAATTCTGATCATTTCCCGACAGAGGATGAGCAGTTTGAAGCATACAAAGAAGTATTGTCTAGCATGGGCGGACGCAAGGTCGTTGTTCGTACCTTGGATATCGGCGGCGATAAGAAATTGTCGTACTTCCAGTTCCCGGAAGAAATGAATCCATTCCTTGGTTATCGTGCCATTCGTCTTTGTCTGGATCGTACCGATATTTTCCGCACGCAATTACGTGCATTGATCCGTGCTTCCGTATATGGTAAGCTGTGCATCATGTTCCCGATGATCGCAACGGTAAAGGAATTCCGTGACGCCAAGGCGATCTTCCATGAGGAAAAGGAAAACCTGATCAAGGAAGGGGTTAAGGTAGCGGATAACATCGAGGTCGGCATGATGGTAGAGATTCCGGCAGCCGCAGTGAATGCGGATAACTTTGCGAAGGAGGCAGACTTCTTCTCAATCGGAACCAATGATCTGATTCAGTATACGATGGCCGCAGATCGGATGAGCGAGCATGTATCCTATTTGTATCAGCCCTACAATCCTAGTATCCTGCGTCTGGTAAAGGCAACGATCGATGGCGCACATAAGGAAGGCAAATGGGCAGGTATGTGCGGTGAAATGGCCGGTGAGCCATATGCAGTACCGCTGTTGTTGGGGCTTGGTCTGGATGAGTTCTCCATGAGTGCTACCTCCATTCTAAAGGCTCGTAAGATGGTGACGACTCTAAGCAAGGCAGACTGCGAAAAGCTGGCAGAGGAAGCCCTCTCCATGGCAACAGCAGAGGAAGTGCTGGAGTTAGTCAAAAGCAAGGTTGCTTAATCACTTCCGTTCTTGAGTGAAACAATTCATTAGAAATGCATTGTCATTGATTTTGATCGTGCATTTCTTTTTTTTATATAAGGTTAAATCATTTCTTTGTGTCGATCCATTTATCCGGTCTGTTGGAAAATAAATGAGGGCATATCATTTCCTGCTTATGTAAAAATCAAAATTCACTTCGATGATCCATGCATTTTATGGTATACTTTATTTGTTTTACAGCGGTATATCATTTTTTATATGCAAAATCAGGAGGTGGGATGATGAAAAAGGAATTGGGTATAGCGATTTGTGGGTTAGCCTGTTGTATATGCTCGGAAAATGAAGTGTGCGATGGGTGTCAAAGCGATGATTGTAAGGACAGCGCCACATGCGTCAATCGCCAATGCGCAAGGGAAAAACAAATCTCACACTGTTTTGCCTGTGAAGAAGATTGCCGCAAGGGATGCCTTCAAAAGATCAAGCCGTATGCATTTACCCAATTCATCAAGCGCTATGGTATGGATCATCTTTTGGAATGTCTCAAGCGTAATGAGGAAAATGGGATCATCTATCAACGAAACGGTATTTTGGGTGATTATGATGAATTTCATGATGTAGAACAACTGATTACCTTTATTCAAACAGGGAGATACAAAACAGAGGAAGATCTACAGATCAATCCCAATGGGAAACAATTCGGATAAGGTGGGAAAGCCTTGGCAAATCATGAGGCTGCATCCTTGCCTTACCATACAAGCATGCAAGTAATAAAACAAAGAGAGGTATCCATATGAAGCTGATCCAAGCTGACAAGCGATTTGAATTACACATTGATTCCTATGAGTTTCCCTATGATGAAAACGGGGCAAATGAAGATAACAACTGGCTGAATGTAGCAGTGGAATGGGAGGATGAGGTATTAGTAGAAAATGCTGTTTCTCCCTGTCTTTTGACAAGTGAATTGGAGGATCTGATCAGAGGGCTTGGCAAGGTGCTGTTGAATGAGTGCTATCAATCCGCCTTTCTCGAACCGGATCTTGAGGTTTCTGCCATGCCGGCACAAGAACAGGTACAACTGGCAATCAGCTATGCCAAAAAGGGCAGGAGCCGCTTCTATATGGACGCTCTTATTTCCAAGCAGGAATTGGATGAAATCATCAGCGATCTTCACGAGATGTCCATGCGCTTTCCGCAGCGTAAGGCGAAGCTGCTTCATTGATTCTGAATCGCAGAAGCGTAAGGAAAGCAAAAATAAGGAAATACAAGCAAGAGATCCAAAGGATTAGAGAAAACGGGGATCATCGTGTGGGAGTTTGTGTGTAGAAACCATATTCTGGGATGGCATGCAAATCATGGGAAATCAGCATATCGAAGGAGAAATCGACATAAAATGAGGTGATCAAATGACGAAACAGAATGTATTGCTTGTGACCGGCATGTCCGGCGCAGGGAAAACCACCGCAATGGGAATCTTGGAGGATATGGGATATCACTGCATTGATCAGTATCCGGTACAGCTCATCTCCAGTCTGGATGAGATCATCAATGCGAATCCCGATCCTCGTTATATCAATCTGGCATTGGCAACGACTGCCATGGATTATCCACGATTTTTGAGTTATTTTGAAAATATCGGCGTCAATGTGCGCGTCATTTTTCTGGATGCAAGTGATGAAAAGCTGCTTCTGCGCTATAAATTCACCCGCAGACATCATCCGATGCTGCTGTTTCATAAGGCAAATACGCTGGAGGAAGCGATTGAGGTAGAGCGTGATATGTTTGAAAGCTTAAATCGGCAAGCTGTGATGCGCATTGATACAACGCAATTATATCAAGCGGATCTGAAAAAAATACTGATGGATAAATTGGAATTGAATTCATCACAGGTGTTTTCCGTTTCGTTTATATCCTTCGGCTATAAATACGGTGTTCCCTTGGATGCCGATCTGATTTTTGACATGCGTTTTTTGCCCAATCCCTTTTATGTGGATGAATTGAAGGATCTGACGGGAGATGATCAGGCAGTCTATGATTATGTCATTCGCTCAGAGGAAACCAAGCAGCTGTTATTTCATATCACGCAGTATCTGGATTTTTGCTTTTCCTCTTATGCTAAGGAAAACAAGAATCACTTGACCGTATGCATTGGCTGTACAGGCGGACATCATCGCTCCGTGTCTGTGGCCAACTGGCTGTTTGATCATTATAAGGGGCAATATCACTGTTTTAAGTCGCATCGGGATATGAAAGCGAGATAATGCATATGAAGAATGTAGTAGCGATTGGCGGAGGACATGGACTTTCCCTTATCGTGCGCGGTTTAAAGCAGTTAGCCAATATCAATCTCTCAGCGATTGTCACCGTGGCAGATGATGGCGGAAGTACAGGCAGACTAAGGGCGCAATATCAGATCCCTGCCATGGGCGATGTACGCAATGTTTTGTGTGCCATGGCAGAGAGTGAAAGCCTGCTTACCACACTGATGAATTATCGCTTTGAGGGAGAAGAAGGAGATGTCGGCGGACATAATTTGGGGAATCTTCTGCTGACTGCATTGACGCAGAATACAGGAAGCTTTATCGAGGCAATCCAGTCTTTTTCCAAGGTCATGAATGTAAAGGGCGATATCATTCCCAGCAGTACTGAGGTCATCACTTTGTTTGCGGTGATGGAGGATGGGACGATTGTCCGCGGAGAGAGCAATATTCCCAATTTTGACAATCGTATCAGTCGCGTATTTTATCAGAGTGATGTAAAGGCCAGTGCGCAGGCGTTGACTGCGATCCATCAGGCAGATGTGATCGTTTATGGAATCGGTTCCTTGTATACAAGCATCATTCCTATCGGGGATTCGTGATGAACTGGCGAAATCTCAGGCACAGAAAATCTATATCTGCAATGCGATGACGCAGCCGGGGGAGACCGATGGCTATTGCATGGAGGACCATATGCAGGCGCTTATGGATCATACCGGAAGTTTTGCGGTAGATACTGTGGTTTGCCATAACAATGCGATCAGCGAAAAGCTGATAAATAAATATAAAGATATGGGCGCAAGTGAGGTTAAAATACGGGATGCGAAGCATTCCTATGAGGTGTTGAAGTATGATATTTTAACCTTTGAGCATGACCTGGTTCGTCATGATGCCAATAAGGTGCGCATCATGATGGAAGAATTGATCAATAGGAAGGGACGATCATGAGCTTTACGACAGAGGTAAAAGCGGAGATTGCCATGAATGAACTTCACGCTTGCTGCGCCAAAGCACAACTGTCAGCACTGATTCAGATGTGTGCCAGCCTGTCCTTAACCTCCTCCGGTATGGCAATCGAGATCAAGAGTGAAAATGCCAATACGGCAAAGCGTATTCTCAAGCTGTTAAAGGAACGCTATCAGGTGTCTTCCCAGCTTTCGGTGATACGCAAGATGAAGTTGAAGAAAAACAATATCTATGTTCTGCGGGTAAATTCACAGGTTGCCCATATATTAAAGGATCTGGAGATCATGGATGAAACAGGGTTAAAGCCGCATGCGGGTACAGCGATGGTGCGCAAGGAGTGTTGTGCAAGGGCTTATTTGGCAGGCGCATTTTTGGCTAGCGGCAGCGTGAATAGCCCGCTCACTGCCAATTACCATTTGGAAATCGCAGCGAATTCCAAGGCACAGGCTGATTTTATCGCTAAGCTGATGCGCCGTTTTGATATTCCGGCAAGATACATCAAGCGCCGCTCACAGGATGTGATCTACGTGAAGGCAAGTGATAAGATATCAGATTTTTTGCGCTGCATCGGAGCGAGTGATGCTTTATTTGCCTTTGAAGACAGCCGCATCCAGCGGGATTTTATGAATTCCTTAACAAGGCTGGATAACTGCGAGCTTGCCAACGAGATGAAAACGATCAGCGCAGGCAAAAAGCAGCTGGAGGATATTGCATGGCTGGAGACCTATCGCGGTTTGGATGCATTGCCGAAAAAGCTGTATGAAGCTGCATTATTAAGGAAACAATATCCCGAGGCAAGCCTCAATGAGCTGTGTGATGTGTATCAGGAACAGTATCATGAAACAATCTCCAAGTCAGGAATGAAGCATCGCTTGGCAAAGCTGAAGGAACTGGCAAATCAATACCGCAATGAATAAAACGAATCAAAGAGCGCAGACTGTAAATGGTGATGTTGATGAAACAATTCTTAATCCTGCTGTTTGCGCTTTTTCCTTATTTTCATTCCCAACGCTATACAGTAACGTATCATAGCTGTGAACCGGAGCGAATCATAGTAGAAGATGGCAAGGAGCGATTTGAGATCGTATTATTTAATTTGAAGATATCAGATGAACAAGGGTGGGATCGCACCTGCACAATACTGCAAACGGCTGAAAAACTGGAGATTGAGGTAGATCCTTCCTCTCAGATCAGTGAACCGCTG
>CANPNQ010000006.1 GCA_947575425.1 uncultured Erysipelotrichaceae bacterium | reverse complement strand
AGTCTAAAGGAAAACTAAAAAGTGATTTTAGTGAATCTTATTTCTACGTAAATGGTGAAAATAAAGAAGCAATTCTTAAAGAATTAGATTTATACAATATAAATGAAGCAACCTTGTTTCCTGAACTTGAACACCAATTAAGTTACATAAAATATGCTAACCGTAATCAGGTCAGAGCTGTGGCCGATTTTACTAAGTATGTTGGAGAAATTACGCCTAATGTCACAAAAATTTATTTGGACGAAAGCGAACTCAATAGTTTTATTATCGATAATTTACATGAAATATTAAAAGACGTCGTAAATACTAATGATATTAAAGATGTTTCAAACATATTGAATAATAGTTTTTCTATTGATTGGTACAGACGAGATAATATACTAAGTAAAATGCGCATGTCTATCACAGAATATTATCTTACTTTGGGCAACAATAAAAATGATGCTAAAGCAAAAGCAACGCAAATCATTGATTTGATAAATCAAGCAGTTGATGAACATATTTTATCAAATTCAGAAAGTAGTGATTAAAATGAGTGCAAATTATACTGAAGCCAATTATGAAAACTCTGTAATCGAGTTATTTAGAAACGATTTAGAATATGAATACATATACGGTCCTGATATTGAAAGGAATTTTTACTGTCCTTTATATGAGGAGGTATTGTATGAATCACTATATCGTTTAAACAGAGGATTGCCTGATGTCGCTATTCAAGATGCCTTATTCAAGTTAAAAAGCTTTGAAAACGGTGAACTTGTGCAGAAAAACGCACTCTTTATGGATTATTTGCAAAACGGTGTACCCGTAAGATATTTTATCGGCAATGAGGAGCATTCCTCTATCGTTTATCTTGTTGACTATAAAAATCCTGTCAACAACTCCTTTATTGTTGCCAATCAATGGACTTTCATTGAGAAAAGCAACAAGCGCCCTGATGTGATTCTCTTTTTAAACGGCTTGCCTGTTGTACTCATTGAGTTGAAATCTCCTTCCCGTGAAGAAACAGACGCTTCCGAAGCATACAGGCAGCTCCGTAACTATATGATGGAAATTCCTTCAATGTTTATTTATAATGCTATCTGTGTTATAAGCGATATGGGAGTTTCCAAAGCAGGGACAATCACCTCCGGTGAAGATCGTTTTATGGAATGGAAAACAAAGGATGGCAACTATGAAAACACACAATATGCCCAGTTTGACACTTTCTTTAAGGGCATGCTCCAGAAAGAAAGACTGCTGGATATTATTAAAAACTTTATTTGCTTTTCTAACGAAGGTATTCACTCTTTTAAAATACTTGCAGGTTACCACCAATATTTTGCGGTAAGAAAGGCGATTGAATCTACAAAACATGCAACTCTCACTGATGGTAAAGGCGGTGTATTTTGGCATACGCAAGGAAGCGGAAAGTCGCTTTCTATGGTGTTCTATGCACATTTATTGCAGGAAACCTTAGACAGTCCGACAATCGTGGTAGTGACTGACAGAAACGACCTTGACGATCAACTCTATGGACAGTTTGCAAAATGTAAGGATTTTTTAAGACAAGACCCTATGCACGCAGAAAATCGCGAACACTTAAAAACTCTACTTGCTGGCAGACAAGCAAACGGTATTATCTTTACCACAATGCAGAAATTTGTAGAGTCTCACGAACCACTCTCCACACGCCGCAATATCATTGTTATGGCGGATGAAGCACACAGAGGTCAATACGGACTTACCGAGAAAATAAAAATAACAAAGAATGAAGAAGGTGAGGAAATTGCCAAGCGTGTTGTAGGCACAGCCCGCATGATCCGCAATACCTTACCGAATGCTACATACATCGGCTTTACAGGGACACCCATACACGCTAAGGATCGTGACACCCGAGAAGTATTCGGAAATTATATAGACATTTACGATATGACACAAGCTGTCAACGATGGTGCTACACGTCCTGTTTACTATGAAAGTCGTGTCATTCAGCTTAATCTTGATGAAGCAACTTTAAAGCTGATAGATGCTGAATATGACAGTATGTCCGCAAAAGCCGACGCGGAAGTCATTGAAAAGAGCAAACATGAACTTGGACAAATGGAAGCTGTTCTCGGAAATGACAATACAATTAGTTCTCTGGTTTGTGATATCATTGATCATTACGAAAATCATCGTGAAAATTTGTTAACCGGAAAGGCAATGATTGTTGCATACTCTCGCCCTATCGCTATGAAAATATACAAGCGAATTTTAGAACTCCGCCCTGCTTGGGTAGAAAAGATAGCTGTCGTTATGACCTCCAGCAATAATGATCCGGAAGAATGGCGACAGATTATCGGCAACAAGCATCAAAAGGAAGATCTTGCAAAAAAATTCAAGGATAATAGCAGTTCTTTGAAAATCGCTATTGTTGTTGATATGTGGCTTACTGGATTTGATGTACCTTCTCTTGCCACAATGTATATTTACAAACCTATGTGGGGACATAACCTTATGCAAGCCATCGCCAGAGTAAACCGTGTGTTCAGAGATAAGGAAGGCGGACTTATCGTTGACTATGTGGGGATTGCCACCGCCTTAAAGCAAGCGATGAATCACTATACTGATCGTGATAAGTCAAACTACGGCGATACGGATGTTACCAAGGTTGCTTATCCTAAATTCTTGGAGAAGCTGTCTGTTTGCCGTGATAAACTCTATGGCTATGATTACTCTAATTTTCGAAATGGCACAGATCTTGAAAGAGCAAAAACAATCAGCGGTGCAGTCAACTTTATTATTGGCAGAGAGAAAATAGATGAGAAAGAATCGTTTGTAAAAGAAGCTCTTATACTCCATCAGGCTTTATCCCTCTGTTCATCAATGGTTGATGAGGATAGTCGATTTGAAGCAGCGTTCTTTGAATCCATACGTGTACTGGTACTCAGACTAACAACATCAGGTGGTAGAGAGAAAATTTCCTTGCAAGAATTAAATGCAAGAATTAACGAGTTTTTGAAGCAGAGTATCAAGAGCGATGGCGTTATCAATCTTTTTTCAGATATAAAAGAAAAATTCTCTCTTTTTGACCCTAAATTCCTTCAGGAAATAGCTAATATGGAGGAAAAGAACCTTGCCGTCGAACTTTTAAAAAAATTGATTGCGGAGCAGGTATCCATTTATCGAAGGACAAATGTTGTTAAATCAGAGAAGTTTAGTGAGATTATGCGGCGTTCTCTTAATGCGTATCTCAATGGTATGCTTACCAATGAAGAAGTCATTGAAGAAATGCTGAAATTAGCCAAGCAAATCGCCATAGCACAGCAAGAAGGTGATAAACTTGGACTTACTGATGATGAACTTGCCTTCTATGACGCTCTAACAAAGCCGCAAGCAATCAAAGATTTTTATGAGAATGACGAACTGATCGCCATCTCAAAAGAACTCACAGATACTCTCCGTAAGAATAAGACGATCGATTGGCAAAAGCGTGAATCCGCAAGAGCAAAAATGCGTATGTTAATCAAAAAACTTTTGAAAAAACACAAGTATCCACCAGAAGGTATGGAGGATGCGGTACAGACCGTCATGACTCAGTGTGAACTCTGGACAGATAATAGGATGGAAGATTATTATGAATAAAAGATTCAATAAACATAATATGCCCAATTCTTCTATTCCATTTTTTAGTCAGCATCCAACTCATCTAAAGATCCTGTCAATGTGTTACCTCTATTATATCTAACCATAGAATCGGAAATTCTGAGGGCTTGCAAGGCGATCTGACAACTGTATGGAATGGATCAAGTCGAAGTCTTGCGTGGAATAAAAAGCCTTTTCCATAGATCATCACCATGATCACCAAACAATCCTCCCATCCTGATTTTCTCATTCCGCATCCGTGTGAAAAGACGGAAACCGTCATTCCACTTGTTTCCCTGCTGAATTTTTGCTAAACTATTGTTGTATCAAGCAATCGACGACATCATAAGCAATCCTTATCAGGATGCAAACAGAAAGGAAATGACTCTATGAAAAAAGGTATTGTTCTCTGCATGGTTTCTTTCATGGCTCTATGTGCTTGCGCCAATCAAAAGGACTCAAATCAAAAAACACCCAATGCCTGTGATGATAGTCCTATTTGCGGCGTTGGCAATAGTGCTGATATGAGTGCATATGAGGGCTTCATGGAAACAGAGCATCAGTTTATCGAAACTGCGATGAGCGATTTTCTAATTAAGCTGGATGCAGGCGCTGAAGCCATCTATTACTTTGGGTATCCTACCTGTCCTTGGTGTATCGAAGCACTGCCGATCATGAATGAAGTGGCTAAAGAGGTTAATCTTCCCATCTATTATATTGACAAGAAAGCAGAGACCAGCGATGAGGAAAGCATTCAATCCATCGAGAAGCGCTTGTCAGATATCCTTGAAGCAGATGAGGAAGGAAACCCCCATCTCTATGTTCCCTTGGTCGTAGTCATGAAAGACGGTAAGATCGTTGCCCATCATACCGGCACGCTGGATGAGCATGATGCCCATGAACGCACTATGAATGATGAAGAAAAGCAACAGTTAAAAGAAATCTATCAGGAAATGTTTCAAAAGATAAGCGAATGATGTTATAAAACAGCACAATTATGTATATATTTGTTCACATTTTTTCTAAAAAAAGCATTGCGTTATTCCTCTTTCTATTATACAATAACTCATGACAGAGAAATCTGTCACGGACATTTCTAGGCATATGATTCTAATTTCCGTCCAGCAAACAATCAAATGCCTTTATTTCCCGCAAAAAATGAAATGTCCCTCTCAAAGGGATCGGGCACGTTCCGATCCTTTTATTATGAAATTTATGTTTGCTTGTATTTCTGTTTCATCGCTTTTCATTTCCAATTTGTTCCAAATAGGAACGTAATCGCTATCTGCACGTAAATCATACTATAATGGTAGAAAAGAGTGCGATAATATGATAGATAATTACAGTTTCATGATCGCTGAGGCAATCAAAGAAGAAATGCATTTTCGCAAGATCACACAGGAACAGATGGCAAAAAAGATCGGAATCAGCCGTTCCTCGCTCAGTAAAATATTATCGGGAACATATAAAGCAGATTTTCAAATCATTGTGGAGCTGGTGCGGCTATTGGATATGAGCATTGATGATATCGTATTGAAAAAACGCAGTAAAACTAAATTGTTTTTAGAGATTGAAGTGATGGGAGATGCTCGCATCTCCAATGTGAACATTAACAATCGCTGACCCCTTCTTCACACAAATACACAATTGCGGATATCATCATCCTTCGCATTCCCTCCTATTAAAATTTCGTTGCTTTTTCTCCTTTGAACAAATATATGGACATTGTATTAAGATCAATACAAATGATTTCTTCTCTTTGGATCTGTTTCTTAACACGCTTGGGTACGATCCAATCATATGGATCAATCACAAGGAAAGCGGATATGGACATTGGCTCAGGATTTTGTTATGATATCGTAAAAAGAGAGGATGGACAAGGATGAAAACAAGAATGGAACACGATTCTATGGGAGAAGTTGAAGTAGAAATCGATAAATACTGGGGAGCGCAAACACAGCGCAGCTTTGAAAATTTTAAAATCCATGATGAGAAAATACCAATGGATGTGATCTATGCCTTTGCACATTTGAAAAAAGCCTGCGCCAAGGTCAATGCGGATATGGGATGGCTGAGCGCGGAAAAAGCCAACCTGATTGAAGCGGTTTGTGATGAAATACTGGCAAAGCAGTTGGATGCACACTTCCCTTTATCCGTATGGCAGACAGGCAGCGGCACTCAAAGCAATATGAATCTAAACGAGGTGATTGCGAATCGTGGGAATGAGTTGGCTGGAAAGAAGCTGCTTCATCCCAATGATGATGTCAATCGCTCTCAAAGCTCCAATGATACCTTTCCCAGTGCCATGCATATTGCGGCAGTGTTGGGAATGGAAAAAACGCTGATTCCTGAATTGGATCATATGGTGGAAGCCATGAAGCAGCTGGAACATACATATTCCCATGTGATCAAAATCGGCAGAACACATTTACAGGATGCCACACCGCTGACCTTTGCACAGGAGATCAGTGGGTGGCGTTCTATGCTGGAATATAACAAGGCCATGTGTCAAGAAGCATGTGAATATATCCGTTATCTGGCAATCGGTGCCACTGCGGTAGGAACGGGTCTCAATGCGCCAAAAGGATTTGGCGAAGCGGTTTGCGCACAATTAAGTGAACAGCTGCATACACCCTTTATCAGCGATCCGAATAAGTTTCATGCTCTGACCAGCAAGGATGCTTTGACGTTTGCGCATGGCGCATGTAAGGCATTAGCCGCCAATTTGATGAAGATTGCCAATGATATCCGCTGGTTGGGAAGCGGTCCTCGCTGTGGGCTGGGAGAAATTCTTTTACCCGAGAATGAACCGGGATCCTCAATCATGCCGGGAAAGGTCAATCCAACCCAGTGCGAATCCATGACGATGGTTTGTGTGCAGGTCATGGGCAACGATGCCGCCATCGGCGTTGCGGCCAGTCAGGGCAATTTTGAACTCAATGTATTTATGCCGCTGATCATTTATAATTTCATGCAGACGATCCATCTGTTAAGCGATGGTATGCGCTCCTTGCGCATTCACTGTGTGGAAGGGATCCGTGTCAACGAAGCGCGCATGAATGAAAATCTGCATCATTCCCTGATGCTGGTGACTGCACTCAATCCCTATATTGGCTATGAAAAAGCCGCCAAATGCGCTAAAAAAGCCTATCAGGAGAATACCTCTTTAAAAGATGCTTGCTTGACCTTGGGCTATTTAAGTGAAGAAGAATTTGATCATTATGTAAATCCGGAACAGATGGTTTAAGCGATCCATCCTATCTTACAGGTAATTGCCCTATGGATGTTTTCACTCACATAGCACCTATGAGGATAGAGAGTCTGTATGCATGATACAGGCTTTTTATGTGCTGCGTTCACATATGAGAAAGAGGATAAAAAAGAAAATAAAAAATCCTGTTCCCAGCAGGATTCTTATTTGATGTTATTTTAGATGATTTCCTTATGCCTCCTCTTTTACGATCACTTCTTGAGGCGCATCCTTCATCCCAATATCCCCTTGTCTCTGCTTGCGCTCATAGTTTTTGACAAAGGAGCGATAATACATTACCGTATATAGGTTAGCGGCACCGTCCAAGAGTAACAGAAAGCTGAAATAATTTTCCAATAAGCCGCCCAAATCCACCAACACCAATACAATACCCATGATGATCGGAACCACCGCCAATATCGTATGAAGCTGCCATTTGTCATCATTGACCCGCAAGAGATTCATACTATACTGCATTCTTAAAATACTGTCCAGTACGACCACCGTGCCAATAACCGGGCGATAATTGGTGACGATGAAATCTGCCTTGGCCAGCACCACCAATCCTGCGAATATAAGCAACAGCCCCAAGGAGAAAGAAAAATCCTGCGGCTTCATATAATCCTTTTTCAAGAAATAAGTCAGGATCTGCAATGCACCGACAATCGCAATCACAATACCTGCGATGCGAAAGAAGCTCAAAAACTCCTGTGCTTCTACACTAAATGACACAAAGGCAAAGATAAAATAAAATGCCGATAAAACGATCAGCTTCCAATTTTCAATTTTAATATTCATATGACATCGACCTCAATTCTTTTAATTCATCATACCATGGTTAGCCACGATAAATCAATACCTAAATGGCTTTTGCGCTTGCTGTATCCATATTGCGATAGGATTACCCTATGATTTTACTTAAATCCTTCCCATGAAATGATGCTCTATGCTTCTTTCCTGTATACTTCCCATATTCATATGATCTGATTTCTCATATTCCCCTGTTTCTATGCTTCCCATATTCCTATACATACATAAATACAAAAAAACACCCGCCTACCATATACGGGTGTTTTCCATCGAAAGAAAATGATATCATAAGCAGAGATTCATCATTTACTGCTTTCCCTTAGCAGGATGCTCCATACGCTTCAATCTCCTTGATATTGATTTCATTGCCTTGAATCAAATACGTTTGATCACTTTGACAATGAGGACATATTTTACCATAGCGTACCGTCTCATAGTCCTTTTGACAGTGCGTACAATGCGTGATGGCAGAAATGGCTATCACATGAAGCTTAGCCCCTTCCAACAGCGGTGTTTTCTTACAATAGAATTTCCAACAATCATCAAAATAATCGGAAACGATGCCGCTTACCTCACCAATCTCTAAGGTCACAGAGCCGATCTTTTCCAGATGGTTTTCCTGTGCGACATCCTCCAAGGTCTTTGAAATCTGTACGATTATTCCCAGCTCGTGCATTATTCCACCTTGCTTTGCGGCTTTTTCTTAAACATGATCTTCAGCCCGCGCTTTGCCGCATAGGGGAGAATGTGCTTCATCTTATCCTCGCTGATAACCATCTTTGAGCATTCCGGCAGATCTCTTTGTAAGTGGATCGCATCAAATTCACACTTGGTGGTGCATAAGCCACAACCGATGCATTTATTAAGATCCACAATGGAAGCACCGCAGCCAAGACAGCGTGCAGTTTCGATCCTTACCTGTTCTTCGCTGAGTGTCTTATGCGCATCCGCAAAGGAATGAGCCACATCGATATCCTCCATGCCCGCCTCCTGACGTGGGGCATGGTCATAGCTTTCCAAGATGATGTTTTCTTTATCCAATTCGATAAAATCACGGCGGTTTCTGCCGATCGTCAAGCTGGCATTTTCATGCACAAAACGATGCAGTGACTCCGCACCCTCTCTGCCTGCCGCTATCGCATCAATCGCGAATTTCGGACCGCTGTATACATCGCCGCCGACAAAGATATCGCTTTGCGCGCTTTGATAGGTCAGCGAATCGGCGATCGGCGCATTGCCTCTGCCGAAGGTGACCTGACTGCCCTTTAACAGATCGCCATATTCGATCGCTTGTCCGATACTGAAAATTACCATATCGCAGTCGATCGTCCTTGTTTCGTTTTCTTCATATTGCGGTGCGAAGCGATGCTCGCTGTCATAAACAGAGGTGCATTTCTTGCATACGATTCCCTTAACCTTACCGTTTTCACATAAGATTTCTTTCACTCCCCAGCCGCAGTGAATCGCTACCTGTTCTTCTCTTGCCTCTTTGATTTCCTCTTTGGAGGCCGGCATTTCATCTTCTGCCTCCAAGCAGACCATATCCACCTGTGCCGCATGCAAGCGATGCGCCACCCTCGATGCATCGATAGCCACATTGCCGCCGCCGACCACAACGACCTTGCCGGATATCTCTTGTCTCTGCTCGCTTAACGCATCCCGCAGGAAGCTAAGCGCAGTGGTCACCCCCTGTGCATCCTCTCCGGGAATCCCGGGTAATTTTCCCTTCTGACAGCCGATCGCCACATAAAATGCTTGATATCCCTGCTTGCGCAGCTCCTCTAAGGTGATATCCTTGCCTACCTCAATGCCGCATTTGATCTCTATTCCCAGCTCACGCAGGATGTCGATTTCTGCCTCAATAACATCCTTTTCCAGCTTATAGGAAGGAATGCCATACATTAACATGCCGCCCGGCTTCTCATTCTTTTCAAACACCGTGGGATGATAGCCCTTTAAGGCCAAATAATAAGCCGCAGATAAGCCTGCTGGACCGGCCCCGATGATGGCGATCTTCTGAGGGAAGGGACCGCGCATGGAAGGCTGAATCACTTCAGGGACATAGCGTGTTTCGCTATTCAGATCCTGTTGGGCGATGAATTTCTTAACCGCATCAATGGCAACTGCCTGATCGATCGTTCCTCTGGTACAAGCTTCCTCACAGCGCCTGTTACAAACACGACCGCAGATAGCCGGGAATGGATTGTCCTTTTTGATCAGAGCCAATGCATCTTTATATCTGCCCTGTGCCGCCATTTTCAAATAGCCCTGTACCGCAATATGTGCCGGACAAGCAGTTTTACATGGTGCAGTTCCCGTGTCATAACAGTTCTTGCGATTATTATCACGATAATTGGGATCCCACATGGCAGGTCCCCATTTATTGTTATCAGGAAGCTTATGCTGGGGATAGCGAATCGCTCCGTTTTTCGTACACAGCTTTTGTCCCAGCTTCACCGCACCTGCGGGGCATACCTCCACACACTTGCCGCATGCCACGCAATGCTTCGTATCTACATGCGCCCGATACGCCGAGCGGCTCATATTCGGCGTATTGAATAATTGCGAGGTTCGCAATGCGTTGCATATCTCCACATTGCAATTACAGATGGCGATGATCTTATCCTCTCCATCCATATTGGTAATCTGATGGACAAAGCCATTGTCCTCAGCCTTTTGTAAAATACGCAATACTTCTTCTTTATCCACATAATGTCCGCGATCTGTCTCCACCACAAAATCAGCCATATCTCCGACCGCAATGCACCAATCTTCCGGATCGTCTCCACATCCCTCCCCAAGCACACTTCTGCCATAACGACAGGAACAAGGAGATGCCGCATATCTGCCTTCATATTTCTTTAGCCAATGGGAAATATGCTCAATACCAACCGAATGCGCATTGTTGGGAATCGCTTTTTCCACCGGGATAACATGCATGCCAATCCCGCTTCCTCCCGCAGGCACCATCGGAGTGATCTTCTCCAATGGCAAAAAAGTCATTCGCTCAAAGAAAGAAGCCATTTCCGGATGCTCCTCCAAATCCTTTTGGCGCATATTGGAATACTCCGCACTGCCCATGACAAAGACAGGCAGTACATACATTCGCTCATGGGTATCTTTGGTATACGCAAATTCCAGAACCCCGGCATACCCCATCTGAAACAAGATCGGTTCCAGCTCCTGTTCCTTTCGCCCACACATTTGCGCCATCTGTTGTAAGGTATAGGGAGTGCGCAGCTTCATCTTTAAAGCAATTTCTGCCATTTCATCACTGATCATCGCAGCCAATCCATAATACTCGGGATCCTGCGCTGTTACCTTAACGCCAACACGATCGGTGATCTTTTGCCCCAGTTTGATAATCGCTTCTCTTGGTTTTGCAGGATGGGATTCATAGGCGCTCATTCCTCCAGCGCCGATGATCCGTGGTCGCTTCTTTTCTTCCATATGATAATCTCCTTTTCCAGCGTGTATCTATATCGGTTTTCTTATGTGGCGGTGCTTTTTTTATCTCCCAAGAATCAAATGTTGGTGATCATTGGATGATTGGCGTGTCTCCTTTATTGAGAAAATTCCGTATGGATCAATGATATCCGTATCTCTGCTTGTGTTGATGAAAACACGCTTATGCTAAGATAAAGATCAAGCATGCCTCTTCCATGCATTCACTTCTCTGCGCAGCCATGCAAGCCACGCATCGATCCCTTCCCCACTTTTTGCACAGATAGGGAAAATTTCTGCCTTGGGATTGCGCATTTTGATATGGCGGACACAGCGTTCCATATCAAAATCAAAGGAAGGAAGCACATCTGTTTTATTGATCAGTACCACATCGCACACCTGAAACATCAGCGGATATTTCAATGGCTTATCGTCTCCCTCCGGTACTGACAAAATCGCAATGCTTTTGATCGCCCCTGTATCAAATTCAGCGGGACATACCAAATTGCCGACATTTTCCAAAAACACCAGCTGTACATCTTCCATGCCCAAGCCATCCAAGCCTTGTTTTGTCATAGAAGCGTCCAGATGACACATTCCTCCGGTATGAAGCTGTATAACTTTCACTCCTGTTTGAGATATGGTTCTCGCATCCACATCGGAATCAATATCTGCCTCCATCACAGCGATCTTGATCTCATCCTTCCATGCCTCGATCGTTTTTACCAATGTTGTCGTCTTTCCCGCCCCCGGAGATGACATGACATTTAACAAATATACCCCTTGTTTCTTCAGCTCTTCTCTTAATGCGTCTGCCTGGCGATCATTATTCGCAAATACGCTCTGCTTAATCTCCAATATCTTGACATCCATACCTGATCCTCCTATATGATCTATTATGATATATGATCATCCATTCTTCCTCATGATCCTTCACAGCGAATGCCCTCGCTGAACCAACTGTTTTTTTCTAATGTAAGTATATAAAATAACAGGAGAAAAAGCAATCAATTCCATGAAAAAGACACGTTCCTTTGCACTATGATCACGAAAATGATGATTTTCCATTTACCCCTTGACTTAAAGCAAACTCTAAGTGATATCATATAACGGAAAGATGGGAGTATCTTTCTGAAATAAATACATAGAGGAGAAATGATATGAAAAAACAATCCATCATGAGAATGCTGTTTATCACTGCAATGCTCGGTATTTTTATGAATATTCATCACCCGGTAACGCCAACGCTGTTTTCGCAGCTGGAATTACCATCCAGAATCTTCGGTACTTCCTTTGCGGCCATGTGCTTTTTCAGCTTTCTCACCTCTCCCTTTTGGGGTGAGATGAGTGATGCAAAAGGACGTATCAAGGTACTTACGATCTCATGTATCGGATATGGCATTGCCCAGCTGACACTTGGCTTTTCCACCACAGAGCTGACCGTGCTTTTATCTCGTTCCTTTGCGGGAGTTTTCTCATCTGGAACAGCGATCGCCTCCCTAGCCTACGTAGCGGATCTCTATTCATTAAAGGAGCGGGGAAAGGGAATGAGCATCTACATTGCCATTCAATCCGTTTCCCTTGCCTGCGGCTACTTATTGGGTGGTTTGCTTGGATCTGTTTCCTTTTATCTGGCATTCAATGTGCAGGGGATCGGCATGATCCTTGTCGGTATCTTCACCATGCTGACGATGGAAGAAAGCTTGATGGAGCGCACATCGCTCAAATTCAATCAGCTATTTAAAACCATCAATCCGCTGGCCTCCTTCTTAAATGCCCGCTTTTTATTCAACCGCATGATCTTTCCTTTTCTGCTTACCATCGTATTGAGCAGCTTTGCGACAACCTGTTATGACAATGCCTTTAACTATTATTTAAAGGATCAGATGAACTTCATCCCTGCTTATAACGGTATTTTAAAAGCGATCGTCGGGGTAATCGGACTGATCGCCAATTTCACCTTAAATATGTGGATCGTCGCCAAGACAAGAGTGCGTCTATCCTTAGCCACAACGCTGTTGTTTTGCGCCCTCTTCGCCGGGACAGGAATTCTGTTTACCGCGCATCTGACGCTGTTTCTTGTATTCAATCTGCTATTTTTTACCGTCAATGCTGTTTATCAGCCGATCATTCAAACACTGTCGGTGGAAAATCGCTCCTCACAGGAGATTGGTGTCATCACCGGCCTTGTCAATGCGATCAAGAGCCTTGGAAATGTCGCAGGATCATTGTTTAGCGGTATGATTTATGATATCAGTGCCAATCTTCCCTTTCTGGTTGCGGCCATATTCTTCCTGTTTGCCTCTGTGTTCAGCTTTGATTATTTCCGCAAGGGGGAAAGAAAGGCAGTGTGATCTTTGCGTGTCACAAATCTATCATTGGAAGATGATTTATATAAGGATAAGCGATGCGGTAGCTTGTCCTTTTCTTAACGGAAAGCATAAGCTACATTTCCTTTTATGATTTTATTCAAATGCCGATTCATAAATTGACTATGCCTTTTCATTGTGTCATAATGGTGCATAAGCAAAAAAGATTGAAGGAGGAATTCATTTATGAGAACAGGATTTGCGGCCTTATCCATCGTACCTGAACAGAAGACTTTGCTGGCCGGATATGCCCCTTATCGTATGGCTACCGGTGTACATGACGATATCTACGTCAGGGCATTGATTTGGGGAGATGAAACACCAATCGTCATGATCCAATTTGACTTATTGGTAATCGAGGAGCTGTTAAAAAAGGAAATTGATCAAAGACTTGCAAAGCATGGCTATCTCTCAGATCATATCCTTGTATCAGCCACTCATACGCATTCCTCACTCGCTCATATTATGGACACCAATCGCGAACCGCTGAGTGAGCAAACATGCGGCTTATTGTCTATGGAGCGGATCCATGCATTGGCAGATGCTTGTGAGCAAGCGGTTTTACAGGCGCAGCATACGATGCAGGAAACAAGCATCCGCATGGCGCAAACGCAATATGCAGGGCTTGGCAGTAATCGCACCAGTGCTGACTTAAGCGGTGATCAGCAGCTGGTCATGATGGAGCTAATCCGTGCGGATGATACAAAGCTATTGATTTACAGCATTGGATGTCATGCCACGCTCATGGATCAGACAAATACGCTGATCAGCGGTGATTTTCCCGGATGTGTGAATGAACAACTCAAAGATCGCTATGCGATGGTAATGTTCCTGAATGGTCCTGCCGGAGATATGAGTACCCGCTTTGTCCGTAAAGAAAGCAGCTTTACAGAATGCAATCGACTTGCAAGCAATCTCATTCAAGCCATGGATGACGCATGGGAGAATCAGCCAAGCGCTCCGCTTTCTGATGTCTCGATCCGCCAATTCACAATCTCTCTGCCGGCGAATCATCCATTGCCTTTGGAAACAGCCAAGGCAAATTTCGCCGCTGCACAAGCAGAATTGGATGCCAAGATCAAAGCGAATGCCGCGGAAGGTGAGATCCGTCTGGCGAAGGAAAAACAGAACGGCGCCCGATTCCGCTTGATCGCTGCTGAGAATCAAAGTCAGGCAGCCAAACTGGATGATGAGATTCGCGTTTCCTGTTCTCTGCTTCAAATACAGGGACAAAGCATCCTGTTTACGCCCTTTGAGCTTTATTCCAAACTATCCTTGCAGATAAAGGAAAAAGCAGCGGTTTGGATCATCGGCTATACCAATCAGGCGCTTTGTTATTTGCCCAATACGGAAGCCTATGATCAAAACGATTACGAGGCTTGTCTGTCCCTGTTTGAACAAGGTGCAGGGGAACAATTTGTCGCAAAGATATTAGATGTACTTCATGCTTAAACATAGGTAAGAACCATGTCTGTCACCATGTGTTTCCATAAAGAAAGGAACCAAGCACGGTTCCTTTTGTTGTGCGATTACCATCTTATCCCTTCGCTTCCATTGTAAGGATTCCCACTTTCCTTATTGCGCTATTCTAACAGCTAAAAAATTATGTTATAATAGCGCATGGCAGCTGCCGAATATAAGCGAGACCCACGGATCATCCATAGGAAATGGATGAACCATATGAAGAAATAAAAGGAATGATACTATGAGTGAATATCAGAACAATAACCGCTTCTATTTTGAAATTATCAAGCGCATTCCCGGAAAGCTGGGACGGGCCGGAATCATCCATACGCCGCATGGTGATATCAAAACACCTGCCTTTATCGCCGTAGGAACCAAAGGAGAGGTTCGCTTCCTATCGATGGAGGATCTGCATGCGATTGATGCACAGGCAATGTTAAGCAATGGCTTTCATTTGCGCAATGCTTCTCATGAGATTGCCAAACAAGGAGGCTTGAGTGCATGGTCTCACTGGCATGGACCTACCATCACCGATTCTGGAGGATTCCAGATCATGTCGCTTGGCTCCGGTATGGGGAAGGTCGTCAGTATGGATCGGGAGAAGGAAGTCATCAATACCGATCCCAAGGATCGCTTGGCACATGTGAGTGAGGGTGGCGTTCATTTCATCGACCCTTTTACCAATGAGGAGGATTTTATCGGTCCTGAAGAATCCATGCAGATCCAATGCCGCATCGGTGCAGACATTCATATGGCATATGATGAATTGACCTCTTTGGCAGACAGCTATGAATATAATGTGGAGGCGTTGGCACGCACTGAGCGCTGGGCGCTTCGCAGTATTGCGGAACATCAAAAGCACTGTGATGATCTTGGCTATCATCAAGCCCTATATGGCGTGTTGCAGGGGGGAAGATGGGAGGATCTGCGTCGTTCTACCGCAAAGAAGTTTGC
>CANPNQ010000005.1 GCA_947575425.1 uncultured Erysipelotrichaceae bacterium | reverse complement strand
TTAAGCAATGTCGGCTTATCGTATCTGACCTTAGATCGTTTGGCCGGTAGCTTATCGGGCGGAGAAGCACAGCGCATTCGATTAGCAACCCAGATCGGTTCTCATTTAAGCGGTGTTTTGTATGTGCTGGATGAGCCGAGCATCGGTTTGCATCAGCGGGATAATGATCGTTTGATCGCTACATTAAAAAATATGCGGGATTTGGGCAATTCTCTCATCGTTGTGGAACATGATGAAGATACGATGCGCGCCAGTGATTACATCATCGATATCGGACCGGGTGCCGGTGTCCATGGCGGAAAAGTTGTCGCCTATGGTACGCCACAAGAGGTCATGCAAAACGAGCAATCCATCACCGGACAATATCTTAGCGGAAAGATGCGTATTGAAGTCCCGAAACAAAGACGTAAGGGCAATAAAAAATATCTTGAGGTTATCGATGCTCATGAGAATAACCTGAAGCATATCAGCGTAAAATTCCCCTTAGGAAAGCTTATTGTCGTCACAGGCGTATCGGGAAGCGGAAAATCCTCCCTTGTGAACGAGGTGCTGTCCAAGGGCATCATGCATGAATTGGGCAGAGCGAAAATCAAAGCGGGCAAGCACAAAAAGATCAAAGGATTACAGCATATCGATAAAATCATCGATATTTCACAGGATCCTATCGGCAGAACACCTCGCTCCAATCCAGCCACCTATACCGGTGTGTTTGATGACATTCGCGATCTGTTTGCGCAGACACCCGATGCGAAAATGCGCGGTTATGAAAAGGGACGCTTTTCCTTCAATGTGAAGGGGGGACGCTGTGAAGCCTGTCAGGGTGATGGAATCTTGCGCATCTCCATGCACTTTTTACCGGATGTCTACGTGCCTTGTGAGGAATGCGGCGGGAAGCGCTACAATGAAGAAACCTTACAGGTCACCTACAAAGGCAAAAACATCTATGATGTATTGGAAATGAGTGTGGAAGAAGCCATCGACTTCTTTGCAAATGTCGCAAAGATCCGCCATAAGCTTCAGACCTTGAAGGATGTCGGACTTGGCTATATCAAGTTGGGACAAAGCGCTACTACCTTATCGGGAGGAGAAGCACAGCGCGTCAAGCTGGCAAGTGAATTACAGCGCAAAGCCACAGGTAAAACGATCTTTGTCTTGGATGAACCGACCACCGGACTTCATACTCACGATGTAAAAAAACTGCTTGAGGTATTACAGCGTATCGTAGATAACGGTGATACCGTACTTGTTATTGAACATAATCTCGATGTCATTAAATGTGCCGATCATATCATTGACCTTGGTCCTGAGGGGGGCGATGAAGGAGGCACGATCTTGGCAGTAGGTACACCCGAAGAAATATGCGAGGTAAAAGAAAGCTATACAGCACAATATCTGAAAAAGACACTGGAGGGGTAAGATGGAGGAAGTAAAATCAATCACTGTACGAAAACTTCAGGAATATTTTAACTTTGAACAGATCTGCGGCAGTGAGGAAAGCTTGGAACGCGCGATCGTGATTGCGGATACCAATCGTCCCGGTTTGGAGCTAGCCGGCTATTTTGATCATTCTCAGGCAAAACGGCTTGTTATTCTCGGTGATAAAGAGATTGCCTATATCAAAACGATGAGTGAGCATAAGCAGCGCAAGTCATTTGATTTCATCACCAATGAGAAAACCCCGGCCATCATCATCTCCAAGCATTATGAATGTCCCCCCTTATTAAAACGCATTGCGAAGCGCAAAAAATTTCCGATTTTTATCTCCAATGCGCATACCTCAAGACTGATCGTCGATATCGTTGCCTTTTTGGATGAACAGCTGGCAACCAGTGATACGCTGCATGGCGGTCTGATCAGTATCTATGGAAAAGGGGTTCTGATACGGGGGGAAAGCGGCATGGGAAAATCCGAGATTGCTTTGGAGCTCGTAAAACGAGGACATCTGATCGTAGCGGATGATCGCGTGGATATCTATCGCATCCACAATAAGATCGTAGGCAAATCTCCGGATATGCTACGGGGAATGCTGGAAATACGCGGCATCGGGGTGATCAACCTGCAAAGAATGTTCGGTATCGCTTCGGTCATTCCCAAAGCAGAGGTGTCCTTAGAAATCTGTTTGGTTCAATGGGAAAAGAACGCGGATTATGATCGGGTCGGGATTGAGGATAAGAAGTATGACAATATCCTTGGCGTCGATGTGCCGAAGATCATCATTCCTGTCAGAGAGGGACGCTCTATGGCGGCCATCATCGAATCCGCTGTTACTAATTTCATTTTAAGTGAGATGGGAATGGACAGCGCAAAGGAATTTGAACAGCGGGTATTGGATTATATTGAACAAAACAAGCAAAAATAGATCAAGTAAAAATGAAGCGAACTCATGAAAAAATTGGGAAGAAACATAATGAATTGGGAGGTTAGCTATGGAACTGTTTCCGAATATAAAAACGATCATCGCCATTGGGCCGATCACGATCACATGGTATGCGTATCTCATGCTTGCCGGAGCATTACTCGCTTATTGTCTCAGCATACGCACGCTGAAGAAATGGGGTTATCAGACAGAGATCTTTGAGGATTTTTTCTATTATATGTTTCCCATTGGGATTTTGGGCGCACGCTTGTATTATGTGATCTTTGAATGGGAAATGTATATATCAGATCCGATCAAGATCTTCTATATTTGGGAGGGAGGACTTGCCATACATGGCGGTCTGATTGCCGCTACCCTGTTTGGCTTATGGTATTTTCATAAGCGGGCCGTGGACGGTATGCGGATCATGGATGCGATCTTCCCCAATGTGCTGCTTGCCCAAGCCATCGGCAGATGGGGCAATTTCATCAATCAGGAAGCGTATGGACGCATCGTTTCAGAAGGCTATTACGATATGTTTCCAAGCGTTATCAAAGATCAAATGTATATCGGAGGTGAATATCGGGAGCCAACCTTCCTCTATGAAAGCATCGCAAATCTCATCGGCTGGGCATTGATTCGCTTTGTCTATAAAAAATGCGGAAGAAAGAAACGCGGGGATCTCATGTATGCGTATCTTTGTTGGTATGGCGTAGTGCGCTTTTGGATTGAGACAATGCGCACAGATGCGTTGATGTTGGGATCACTGAAAATGGCGCAGGTTATTTCATTGATCGGAGTTGCGATAGGACTGCTTGGCATATGCGGGGTCATTGATAAGCTGTTTGGCAAGCTGTGGCCGTTTCGCAGAGTCAAGCCAGCGGTGCTGTTTGATTTGGATGGTACCTTGGTCGATACCAAGGATCTGATCTATGCCTCCTTTCGTCATACGTTCCATAAGTACATGCCGGAACACATCCTTAGCGAGGAAGAGCTCTCTTCCTTTATGGGACCGACGCTGAAAGCAAGCTTTTTGCGTTATTTCAGGGAGGATCAGGTGGATGAACTGATCGCCTATTATCGGTCCTATAATCATGAGCATCACAATGAATATATCAAGGGATTCCCCGGAGCCAAGGAAACCTTAAAGTATTTGAAGGATAACGATTACAGCGTTGGCATTGTTTCAAATAAAGTAGAAACGACCGTAAGGATGGGATTGACGGCTTTTGGCTTGGAGCAGTATGTGGATGTTATTGTCGGAGCCGAGGAGTTAGAGCGTCCCAAGCCTGATCCACAAGGATTATTATTGGCATGTCAGAGATTGTATCACAATCATGATGATGTGATCTATGTAGGAGATAGCCCCAGCGATATCGAAGCCTGCAAAAACATGGGCGCATTCTCTGTCGCGGCTGCCTTTGACAAAGATCGCGAAGCAGCGCTTTTGGATGCCAAGCCATGTAAGGTCATTCATCAATTAACAGAAATTATCGATCTGGTAAAGGAGGATCACGAATGGAGCGACAATACGATTTGATCATCATCGGCGCCGGACCTGCGGGTATGAGCGCTTCCATCTACGCTAGCCGCGCCGGTTTAAAAACCGCCATGCTGGAAATGGGCGCGCCGGGCGGAAAGCTTACCAAAACTGCGGAGATTGCTAACTGGCCGGGAATCAAAGGAACTGATGGCGCTCAGCTGGCGTCCGATATGTTTGAACATTCCACTGCTTTTGGCAGTGAATATCTGTATGGCAATGTCATTCAAGTAAGCGACGAAGGCACTTACAAAAGCATTCTTTGTGAGGATGGCGCTTGCTATCAAGCAAAGGCAGTCATCGTTGCCAGCGGCACCCAAGAGCGCATGCTGCAAATCCCCGGAGAAGAGGAAAACATCGGACGCGGTGTTTCCTATTGCGCAGTTTGTGATGGAGCCTTTTTCAAAAATCAGGAAGTCGTTGTGATCGGCGGCGGAAATTCCGCTTTGGAGGAAGCTGCTTATCTGAGCCAATTTGCCGCAAAGGTGCATATCGTGATCCGTCGTGATGTATTCCGAGCAGATCAGATCATTCAAGACAGCATACAATCCAATGATAAAATCCATGTGATTCCCAAGCATATTCCTTTGCGGATTCTCGATGACGGTATGCGGGTAAGCGGCATTCTCTTACAGAATATCGATACCAAAGAGGAAACAACCATCGCCTGTCATGGCATTTTCCCATACATCGGTCAAGATCCTGCCACATCTTTCTTGCGGAATCTGGATGTGCTAAATGAGCAGGGCTATATGATTGTCAATGAGAACTGTGAAACAAAGATCAAGGGCATCTACGGTGCCGGAGATGTCATCCACAAACAGCTGCGTCAAGTTGTCACTGCGACCAATGACGGTGCGATTGCGGCACAGCACGCCTTTCATCAGATCAAAGGAATTTAATGATTGCATGAACAAACACAAAGCAATGCATGGCGATTGTCTCATTCCTGCATGTCTCTCATCAGCACGTCACAGCGACGTGTTTTTTCATCCGTAGAAAGACTTCCTATGAGGCAAACAAATGAAAATAGAATAATAGGCACTTGTTCTGCTTCTTTTGCATATGATAGCAACAGAAGCGAGGGAACGTATGAAAACAATATCACTTGCCATGATCGTAAAGGATGAAGAAGCAGTCTTAGCGCGATGTTTGGATTGTGTAAAAGAAATCGCAGATGAGATCATCATTGTCGATACCGGAAGCAGAGATCAGACGATGGAAATCGCCAAGGCATATCATGCCAAACTCTATCCATACGCATGGAAGGATGATTTTGCGGCTGCCCGAAATTATGCATTTTCTTTTGCGAAAATGGAGTATACGATGTGGCTGGATGCGGATGATATCATCACAGAAGAAAATCAAAAGAAACTGTTGGAATGGAAACACAATGATGCACACCCTGATATTGTCATGATGAAATATCATACCGGCTTTGATGAAGAAGGAATTCCCGTCTTCACCTATGAGCGAGAGCGTTTGATGAAAACAGCGTGCCACTTTCAGTGGGTCGGTGCGATCCATGAAGCAATCACCCCGCAAGGGGAAATCTCCTATGTGGACATTGCGATTTGCCACCACAAAGAAAAGATCAATGATCCTGACCGCAATTTACGCATCTTTGAACAGCAGCTTCACTTAGGCAAAGCGCTTTCGCCCCGCGAACAATACTATTATGCTCGTGAGCTGTACTATCACAAGCGCTATGATGATGCAATCGCGCAATTCGACATTTTTCTTACAAGCAAACAGGGATGGTTTGAGAATTGTATTGATGCCTGTCGTATGACAGGCGCCTGTTATCGTGAAAAAGGAGAATATGAAAACGCGCTGCGCTCCTTATTTGAAAGCTTTTTCTATGATACTCCAAGAGCAGAACTGCTCTGTGACATTGCCTTTCTTTTCTATGAGCGAAATGACTTTATCAAAGCCATCCATTGGTATCAACAGGCCTTATCCTGTGAGATAAAGAAGGAAAGCGGCGCCTTTATTCAAGTAGATTGCTACAGATTCATCCCATATTTACAGCTGTCGGTTTGCTACGAACGGATCCATGCGCATACCCTTGCCTGTGAGTACCACCAAAAGGCAAAGGCAATCAAACCCCATCATCCGCTGATCATAAAAAACGATCCTTTCTTTGCACAATAAAACAGGGAAAGCCAAAAGAAAAACCGTTCATCCGACGGTTTTTTTCATCCATATATGCGGACATCCCTCATCATCCTCCATCTCACCAAAGGCATGAAAACCTAGCTTTTGATAAAAGTCGACCACCCGACACTGTGCATGCAACAAAAGCTCCTTCCCGCCCTTGATTTTCACATAGCGTACTGCTTCCTCCACCATCAGTGAGCCAAGCGCTTTCCCACGGTATTCCTTTCGCACCGCAAGCCTTCCCAGTACATAGGCATGCAAAGTTTCCTCCCAAAACACACGACATGTCGCAACTGCTGCTTCCCCATCATATAGAACCAGATGCGTGGCGATCTCGTCCACAGAATCAAATTCATTTTGAAAGCCTTGCTCCTTCATAAACACCGCTTCCCGAATCGCCCTAGCATCCTCACTCAAATAAACATGTGCTTTGACTTTCATTATGGAACCTCCTTTGCCTTCTATCGCTGATTTCTATAAAACCTTTTCCCCATGTCTTTATTTTGAGATAGCATCCATCCAGAATTGGAATCATTTGCGTTTTGCTCTCTCGATCCGATCATGTATTTCCTCCAGCTCCATCCACCGCTCTGTTTTCCTCTCCAATTCCGCCTCTAACAGAGCGCGCTGTTCGCTTAATTCCTGTATTCTTTTAAAATCATCCATATTCTGTGCCATTTGTGCATCACACGCTGCGATCCCTTCCTCTAATTCCGCTATTACGGTTTCCATGCTTTCCCATTCTTTTTTTTCTTTGGAACTCATGGAAGGGATCATTCTGCGCGTTTGTTGCGCCTTTGGTATTTTCCTTTGATCGCTGCTTTGCGCTGATGCGGCAATGGATGCCGCTTCATGGCGATATTGAGAATAGCCCCCGATTGTGGTTTGAATGCTTGCATCCGGCTGAAAGATCCACATGGAATCACAGATGCGATCCAAGAAATAACGATCATGCGATACGACAATCACTGCACCGGGAAAATCCTCCAGATAATCCTCTAATATCTGCAAGGTTGTAATATCCAAATCATTCGTCGGCTCATCCAGAAGCAGAATGTTGGGCGCCGCCATGAGTACGCTTAACAGATACAATCGCCGCTTTTCTCCGCCGGATAGAGTAGACACCTTTTGATATTGCTTATGGCGATCAAACAAAAACTGTTCCAGCATCTGAGCTGCACTCAAATGCCCCTCCTTTGTCTCGATATCATCGCTAATCTCTCTGATGACATCAATCAATCGCTGGTCGGGATCCAATGCCTCATTGCTTTGTGCGAAATAGCCAAGCTTTACCGTTTCTCCATAGGTCAGCGTACCGCTGTCCGCTGAAAGATCCCCATGTATCACATGTAGCAGTGTCGATTTGCCGCAACCGTTTGATCCCAAAATACCAATGCGCTCATGACGCTGTATCTGATAGCTGAAATCACGAAACAACACCCGATCACCATATGCTTTGCTGATATGATCCAATGCAATCGTCTTTTTACCCAAACGGGAGGACAGTGTAGAGACCTTGATCGGATCCTCACTGTGGAAGCCTTCCGCTTGGCGCAGTTGTTCAAAGCGCTCCAAGCGTCCTTTATCCTTGGTTCCTCGAGCCTGCACGCCGGCTCTCACCCATGCCAGCTCCTTTTTTAACAAGCTTTGGCGCTTTCGCTCCTTCCGTTCGCTTTCTTCCAGTCTGCGCTGTTTTTCTTCCATATAGGTTACATAATTGCCCTGATAAAAATACAAAGCGCCTTGATCTAATTCAGCAATCTGATCGGTGATGCGCTCCATAAAATAGCGATCATGCGTTACCATAAACAACGCCTGATTGGATTTGATCAAATAGCCTTCCAGCCACTCGATCATATCCGCATCCAGATGGTTCGTGGGCTCAACCAGCAATAACAAATCGTTTTCTTTCATCAATACCTTAGCCAAAGCGACCCGCTTGCGCTGACCGCCTGACAGATGAGAGATCGCCTCATCATAGGAATACAGTCCCAGCTTTCCCAACATGGCCTTTGCCTCATATTCCTTGGTATCCCCCTGCAAAACCTCCGCCAATATCGTCTTATTCTTATCGAGTTGGGGATCCTGCGCCAAATAGGCAATACGACATTCTTTCTTGCGGGTGATCTTCCCCTGATCATAAGACTCCACCCCTGCCAATATCGCCAGCAGTGTTGATTTTCCTGTCCCGTTGACACCGATCAAGGCACACTTGCGCCTTTCTTCCATCGCAAAGGAAACATCCTGTAAAATGCATGTCTCATTATGATATTTTCGGATATGTTCCAAACTGATCAGCACCTCTGCCACACCTCGATTCTAACCCTATTGTATCATAAAAACCACTGCATTCCCATAAAAAGCCATACGAATACAGCAAGCAGCGAATGAAAGCAGACAAGAAATATAGCTTGTCTTATTCCCTGTACCATGATAAAATGCGAAAGAAAAATGAAACGGATCTTCGACACGATGATCCGTTTAGAAAAGATGATACAAAATACGACATAGGATGAAACAGGAGAGAGCCAATGAAAATAGACACCGCTTTGATCAGTGATATTCAATTTGAACGAAAGCCTTACGATCCTTCCCTAAAGGAAAGCCTATTGCGCAGAGGACTGTGCTTTCCGCTTCAAATCAGAGCGGATCATAATAGCCTGATCTGTGTGGATGGTGCCAAACGCTTGAGTGCCATTACCGATATTTTAAAAGAAGCGCCTGAGCATAAGCTGAAATACGTTCAGACCGTGCTGCTTAACCATGCCCGCAGCGCAAGCACACAGGCAAAAAACCATCATTAGTCATTCCTTAAAGATCTCTCATCATAGAAAGCATTTATCCATATTCGCAGATAGAAAACCGCTCTGAATCGCTATGCTTCTATGATACAGACTCACTCTTCTTTTACATGACTTAACAGATAATCGGGTACCGCTTCCTTTTCCATTCCCAATGCCAATGCGATTTCCTCACAAAGAATTGCTTCTGCCTGTGCGAAAAACTCCAAGTCTTCATTGGACAGCTGTTTTTTTGCTTGCTCCTTCTCCCGCTTTTTCCAATAAATTGTTTGGATCATCTGGGCCAGCTGTCTCATATCATTCGACGCTAGCACCGAGCGAAAGGCATCGCTGCGAAGGTGACGATCCTCGATCCATGCAGATGACAGCTTAGGCAGCTCTTCCAGCAGATGGAGCATTTCCGCTTTACTTAATATCGCGCGCAAATTAGGATTATCTATCGGTGTGGTGATTCTTGTCTCCACCCCAAAAACGCGCTCCAGCACATAATATTGCCTGACCTCTTTTCTTGACAACTGCTTTGATACAATTTCTTTGATCTGAAAAACACCGTTCGCCCCATAGCGAACAAATGATTGAAGTGAATACATAGGTCCTCCTTATCAAAATGATTTCCAGACTATTTTATCATATTTTGTTTTTTCATGTAAGTGAATTTTTATGCATATATAGTATAATATATGATAATATATGATGATATATTTCTTATGAATCATTTGTAATACATATATAAATATTGTTAAAACAGGAGGCGCCTCAGCATCCTGATTCTGTGGTGAAAAGCACGAAGAATCTGACGCATGGAAACAAACGGGCAAAATAAAACCGCCACTAAGCGGTCGGCTTTCTTCTTTTGCGATGATGCAGAAACAAGTTCATAAGAGTAGACACAAACATGATTCCCAAAGCCAGTGCACCGGCATTCGCCAGCGTATCAATCCCTTTGGATAAAGCCGCAATGGCATCTCCATTCACCGCAAATTTCATCGTCTCATACATTCCCTTTCCCGGCACCAATGGAATCAGAGAGCAAATGATAAATGTGGTGACAGGAGTATGGCACAAGCGTGCCAATATTTCCGAATAAAGCGAAAAGGAAGCACAGGATAGGAACAGAGCAGTCACCTCTGCACAGCCATGATCTACACACAGCGTATAAACAAAGCTTCCGATCATTCCCCCAATCCCTGCCAAAACCAGCTTATAACCCTTGATATTAAATAAAATGCCAAATCCAAAGGTAGCGATAAATCCTGAAAAAGCTGCCATAAGCATATCACATACCTCCCCATATGGAAAGCACAGCGACGATGCCCACTGCGATGGCAATGGCACATAGAAATGCTTCCACTGCTCTGGATAAACCGGTCAGATAATCTCCTGCCACCGTATCTCTGATCGCATTGGTAATCGCAAGCCCCGGCACCAGCAGCATGATACTGGATATGATCACGGTATCTAAGGAATCCGCCAGTCCCCATTTCATGCACAATAGGGAAAGAATCGCCCCAACTCCCGCGGACAAGGCGTTATGAAAAAATAGATTGATTCCGTTTTTCTCCATGATCATGAATACATATTTGATACACAATCCGATCACAAAGGCACAAAGCGCATCCTTAAGCGAGCCTTCAAAAAATAGCGCAAATCCAAAGGCGGAAAGCGCAGAGAAAAACAAGGTCGAAAGAAAGGAATAACGTCCCATCGCATCAATACGCGACAGCTCCTGTTTCACTTGGGCAATGGTATAATTGCTTCCTTGAATATTGCGGGACAATGCATTAATCAAATCAATTTTATTGAGATCTACGCCACGCTTTTGTATTCTGGTGATCTTCGCATAATTCTTTCGCTCATGAGTGATGGACATCATGATCCCTGTGGTTGTCACATAGGACTGCGCATCCTCCATGCCAAACCCCTCACAGATCTTCACCATCGTTTCCTCTGTACGATATGCCTCTGCGCCGCTTTCCAGCAAAATTCTTCCGGCCATTCCCGCCACATTCAATATCTCGTTACAATCCATATGATCCCTCTATCCTTTGTATATATGATTGATTCTGCTCATTTTATGATTTCTCACCATTGCTTTGCTATTTTGTATAAATCCTTTGTCATTGGTGAAAGACTTCACTGGTGATCCTTTATAAAATCGTGGGATATACCTTCCGCAGATTCTTTCTATCCTTCCTGCTTCAACCTCTTCATTAGTATAAACGAATTCTCACCATTTGAAAATATCCTTTCTTAAAAAAAACCGATATCATAGGATTATACTGGTATTTTCCTAAAAATCAGGTATAATAATGCTAGGAAAAGAGGGAGCACATGAGAAAACAATGTATGCTTGTATTCAATCCGCATGCAGGGAAGGGAAAGGTGAAAAGCTCCCTCTTTGCGATCATTAACGGTTTTTTTTCTATGGGCTATTTGGTCAGCTGCTTTCCTACTGCTTATAAAAACCATGCGATTGAGCTGATTCAATATCACGGCAGTGCATATGATCTGTTGGTATGCTGTGGCGGTGATGGAACCTTAAATGAGGTGATAAACGGTGTGATGCAGCTGGAGAAACCGTTGCCGATCGCCTATATTCCGACCGGCACAGTCAACGATTTTGCCAATACGCTAAATTTGTCGGGAAATGTAGAAAAGGCAATGGAAATCTTTGCTAAGCATGAGTTTTTTGCCTGTGATATCTGTGGCTTCAATGAACGCTATTTCACCTATGTTGCCGCATTCGGTGCTTTTACCGAGGTTTCCTATGATACGCCGCAATCCGCCAAGAATATGTTAGGAAGGGCAGCTTATTTCTTAGAGGGATTAAAGCTGCTGCCAAAGATTACGACTTATCATATGAAAATCACCGCGGCTGATCGCATCATCGAAGATGATTTTGTGTTTGGGGCGATTACCAATGCACGCTCCGTTGCCGGCTTTCAATCCGTGAATACCAAAAACGCACAGCTGGATGATGGGGAATTTGAAGTGTTGCTCATACGGATGCCACAAAATCCTTTGGATCTCCAAATCATCATCACCGCATTGCTCAAGCAGGAGATCAATGAGAAATTCATGGAATTCTTTACCGCCAGCTCTCTGATCATTGAAAGCGACCCCAATGCAAATTGGACATTGGATGGTGAGGAAGGCGGGCAACCCGCGCTCATCCAGATCACAATCAAAAACAAGGCTGTTTCCTTTCTTGTATAGCCTTGTTTTTTTATCCGTTGAAATTTACCTTTTCAAACCTCGCTTTGTTTTTTTTCTTGCCGACGATCTTATCAAAGGACTTGTCCGTTTGCTTCTGCTTCGCTTGCTGTACGCGTTCTAATAACAGCTTACCCCGTGTCTTTTTCATGAGATCCCTCCTTATGGTTTATCCTATCATACATGGCTGCTTGATTTCAAGTCATCAAAAAAAAGTTTCCTGATTTAATCAGAAAATGGGAATTGAAAAGGGCAGCGCAGCATTCTGATGCCACCATCCACGATCGCTTTCATCAACACCTCATAAGCATCGCCACAAAGAAAATACTCAAAAAAAGGTCACAAGGGCATTGACAAGATAAGAAAAACGCAGTAAACTAAAGATACATACCGACGGTATGTATCTGAAGGTGATCCTATGGCAAGAAACAAATTCCCACAGCGAACAGTGGAAAAGATATTAGATGTCTCCTTCCGTCTGTTTAGCGAAAAAGGCTACGAAAAGACAACGATACAGGATATTGTGGTGGAGCTGGGCATGTCTAAGGGCGCCATTTATCATCACTTTAAATCGAAAGAGGAGATATTAGATGCATTGAGTTTACGCAGTTTTCAAAGACGATTGGATATTACACCGGATCCTGCGCAGATGGCAGATATAAATGGATTGGAAAGGATCCGCAGAACCCTGAAAAGCGAATTTTCCGATCCGGAAAAGGCGGAGATCGATAAAATGCGCTGTGCTATCTTTCAAATTCCGTTGGCAGCGGCAGAGATTCTCCGCAACAATGTCCATGACAATGCACCGCAAATGGCCAAGCTGATCGAAGAGGCAAATGCTGATGGCAGTGCCTCCGTACAAGATCCGCAAATGTGCGCAGAGCTGTTGTTTACACTGATTAATCTGTGGACAAGCCCCTTTATCAATAACAATGGCAAGGAAATGTTTCTTAGAAGGGCGAAAACAACCGCGCAAATCTTAGATGGCTTGGGGCTGCCGATTTTCGATAAAGAAATGATGGCATTAATAGAACAGTATTATGAAAAAATAGAAACTGTCCTGTAAGGGACAGTTATTCTCAGATTATATACATACCGTCGGTTGGTATCTATATGATGATCTTATAAGATACAAGCTCAGCAGGAAACAAGACAAAAGACATAAGGGTGTCTTATGGCCCAAACGCAGAAGCTATTTCACAAGGATTTCACCCTGATGGTGATAGGGCAGATCATTTCCATTTTCGGTAATCAGATCTTATGCTTTGCCCTATCCTTATATATTTTGGATGTGACCAATTCCGCCTCGCTGTTTGCGACGATATTGGTTGTTTCTAAAATACCGATGATATTATTATCGATGATCGGAGGAATCGCGGCGGATCGCTTACCGCGAAAATCGATTATGGTGGTATTGGACTTCTTTACTTCCTTATGTATCTTATGCTTTACACTATCGATGAATAGCTTTGATATCGTGTTTCTGACCGGATGTCTCATGGTTATTCTATCGATCATTCAGGCATTTTATCAGCCAAGTGTCAGCGCAAGCATTCCTTCCATCACCGCAAAGGATAATTTGACCTCTGCGAATAGTGTAACGACCGGAATCAATGCCATTGCCTCATTGGCAGCTCCCGCTTTGGGCGGTATGCTTTATGGTTTTTTCGGCATTGATCAGATTCTTTGGCTGTCGATGATCTGTTTCTTTCTATCTGCGATTTTGGAGCTGTTTTTAACCATTCCCTTTACCAAGCAGAAAAGCTCCCAACGTTTACTGCCGATGCTGATCAATGATTTTAAAGAAGCGATGCATTTTGTCACAAAGCGCCAGCCGATAATGTTACAGCTGGCAATGACACTGATCGGTTTGAATTTCTTAGTCAGTGCGCTCATCGCTGTGGGGCTTCCCTATATCATTACGATACAGCTGAATTTAAGCTCCCAGCTATATGGTTTTATGGAAAGCGCATTGGCGATCGGCATGATGATCGGTGCGTTTATGGCAATGAAATTGAAAGATCGCATTACGATTCGCAACTGTTATATTCCGATGGGGATTGGAATCCTGTCCATGTCCCTGATCGGTGTTGCGATTCTTACCTTTGATTATCCGATTCATTCTTATATCATCATATTATTTGCGGTATTATTCGGCATGAGTGCTATTTCCATTTTCAATATTGTCTCTCAAGCCTACATCCAAGGAAGGACACCAAGTGAATTATTGGGAAAGGTCACCAGCTTTATCATGACGATCACTCAATGCGCCCTGCCATTAGGTCAAGCCATGTTCGGCATTCTGTTTGATCACTTTTCCGCATACAGCGCATGGATCGTTTTTGCGGCAACGGTGTTGTCCTTATGGATCACTGCATATATCAAGAAAACATTGCTGCGTATTCCGAGAGAGGAGGTATAGACCCTCCGTTTTTTTATCCTATCAGCCTTCAAAAGCATCTGTTTTTTTATTCATCGGAATAAAGGGCATACAGATCCTTACTGAGGATATCCTCATAGGGTACACTTCCCACAGCGCGGGAATCATAGGAATCTGATCGATTGTCACCCATGACAAAGACATGGTTTTCTTCCACTGTTGTCAAAGGAAAATCCTCCATATAGACATCCTTTGGCAAATAGCTCTCTGTCTGCACTTTGCCATCGATATAAAGCATATGATTCCTCACTTCAATCGTTTCATTGGGCAATGCGATGACCCGCTTGACCCAGATCTCCCCGCTTTCCCTTTGAATCAATACAATATCAAAGCGATGGATTCCAAACACATAGCGCCCGGCAATATTGGAAAAACCAATCGTTCCCTCTTTGATGATCGGTTCCATACTTTGTCCCTGTACATATACGGGCATGAAAAACAGATGGGTAAAAAGATACGAAAGTATATATGCCTTGATGAGCAGAAGGAGATAGGAGGCACCTCTGCGTAAGACTTGGGATGGTTCAATCAACGAATGCATAGGATCACCTTGACAAAGTATAACAGTGTGTTTGTGCAGACCATGTCCCTTTTTGTAGGAACGTGTTCATTTTTTTATTTCCTTTCCAGTAAGACGTGTTATAATACTATTCGAAAGTCTTGGTGATCAATGATGAAAGAAACATACCATCATCCATTCAGCGAAGAGTTGCTTCATTTTCGGCTGTTTGTCAAATGGATCCTTTTAGCAATGGCGGTCGGGATTGGCGTAGGCGGTGTCGCTGTCATATTTTATCATTGCCTGCGTCTTGCGTTGGCATATCGTCTGGAAAACCCCAACATTGTATTTCTTTTACCGCTGGGAGGCATATGCATTGTGGCAATGTATCGTTTCAGCGGTGTGCGCCAATGCAAGGGTACCAATCGGGTAATCAGTTCCATCCGCTCTGATGAGCAAATCCCCTTGAAAATGGCGCCGCTGATTTTTCTGTCCACCTGCATAACGCATTTATTCGGCGGTTCGGCAGGGCGAGAGGGGGCGGCCCTTCAGTTGGGCGGGAGCTTAGCGCATCAATTCGGGCTGTTATGTAAACTCGATGAAAAGGATATCCATATCATAACCATGTGCGGTATGAGCGCTGCGTTTTCGGCACTTTTCGGGACACCGTTAAGCGCGGCAATCTTCCCGATGGAGGTCGTCAGTGTCGGTGTCATGTATTATGCGGCGTTGGTCCCCTGCGTCCTTTCCTCGATCATCGCCTGTTCGCTGGCACAGTTCTTTCAAGCAGATAAGGAGGCCTTCCTCCTTGCGCAAATCCCTGCCTTATCCATTGAAGTCGCAGGTAAGGTCATTGTGCTTGCGCTTCTTTGTGCGCTATTGGCACGTTTATTTTGTCTTATCCTACATACGGTAAGCGATATGTTTTCCATGTATATA
>CANPNQ010000004.1 GCA_947575425.1 uncultured Erysipelotrichaceae bacterium | reverse complement strand
TATATGTTTCAGCGCTTTTCTTATGTTTTCCTCGCTTGATCGCATGGCATTAGGCGATTGGCTTGTATGGGCTTGAGGATGGTGCTGTTGTAAAGCAGATATCGGCATCACAAATGGATGGAAGTGGAGCTAGCCTATAAAGATAATGATATAAGCTATATGACTGCTCTTTTACAGACAATACGCAAGCATAGGAATGCTTGCGTATTGTCAAACACGATCTCTTATGTAAGCAAGTGGATCAAACAGAGTATGGTATACGCTGTTAAGATAGACAGATACCTTATAAATACACAGAATCAGGAATCATGAGTATTTCCTTTTAACATGATAGGATTGTCTTTATTCGCTTTCGTCTAAATCATCGAATAATTGTTTTATGTGAACATCTAATTTTTTTGATATCAAATATAACGTATTGAGTGATATTGTTCTAAAGGTATTGCTTTCTAAATCGCTGATGAAGCCTTCGCTTAAATGACATAGCTCCGCAAGCTGTGATTGCTTTAGTCCTTTTACTTTTCTGTATTTGCGTATGTTTTTACCGACTATGGTATAAATAATGTTATTATCCGCGTTTTCTTTTCTCATTCTATCACTCCCGACAATATTTTTTCATAAAACAATGCTTTTATACTTCGACAAATAATCGGTATGTGCTATAATTTAATTCGGAGAGGATGTAGAGACTATGAGTGTGAAAAGAAGAATAGATGCCATTGGAAGATTATGTCTGCCGGTGGAGTATCGCAAGCAACTGGGAATGGGAGAGGAATGTAGCGTTGAGATAGATATTCAGAATGACAGTTACTTGATTATCAGACCAACGAACGATGATATGACAACGAAAATAAAATTAAGAATAAAAAAATTTGAGAAACAACTGCTGAGAGGTTCGCTCAGTGAAAGAGAAAGAATCCAAATTCAATATGCGCTAAAGGTGCTGAAAGATCTGTTATAAATGAGTGGAGGGGCAGCCCGTTTTTCAATAGCATTCGGCAAATCATACAAATGATAGGATTTGATTGGTGTATATCATCTTATCAGCTGTCATTTTTGCGAATATACGGATGGTACATAAAAAGGGTATTCCTACCTTTGAGCGAAAGGAAATGAGATCGTCTTATTACATGATAAAAAAACTGTGAGAGATGGATTTCTCACAGAAAAAATCTAAATACGTAAGAGCATTTTTCTTTCTTAGGAGATGAAATGATTGTTACAGCGCAGCTGCTTTCCTTTCGAACGATCTGTGTGAGTCGCAGAATATTGCGGGCTCACTCTTTTTTTTGATGCGCTGAAGCCATTGGATGCATCAAAAGGAAGCACGCACCCTGAATGGCTGGTGATTGGCGTCAATCAAAGCAAAGTTCAGCTTTGCTTTTTAAAGCGGATATGCGCATCGGCAAGAATGACAGTGCGCTTGCATTTCCCTTTTCATGAAGCGCTCATCTACCTCTCAGCCCTGCCGCTTGACAGATTCCTCTCATGGATCGCGCTATGATCACCCACATAAGAATCACGCACAAAAAAAGATACTCGCATTATTGGAGTACCTGTGCTGCTATACTTAATTGTAATCGTCGATGATCGTTTCCTTGACTACTTCTTCTTCCTCGAATTCGATTTCCTCTTCATTTTCCTCAATGATTAGTTCATCTGTATCCACAACCACCTCATTATAGGTATGACGGGAACGCAGATCCCACTTATTATCACCGACTGATACAAAGCGCTCATCTAATGAAATATCGCTGTAAAACTGTGCGATATTATCCTCCTCCTGCTGCTTATTGAAGCCCATCATCGTTGCGACATCCTCCCATAGCTTCAAAAATGTCACCGGTTTTCTTTTCTTTAGCATCAGGTCATATGCTACATTGACCATGGATTTTGTACTCATCATCAATATCCTCCTACATTTTTTCGATTGCCTGTACACCAATCAGTGCCAAAGCATTTTTCAATGTGATCTTGGTTGCCTGCAATAAAGCAAGACGCTGTGCTGTGAGTGCTTCCTGATCCATATCGATCACCTTGCACACGTTGTAGAAGCTGTGAAAGTGGGCCGCCAGCTTTTGGATGTAGTTGCATACCTTATGAGGCGCCCTTGTCTTTGCCGCATCGGCGATGACAGCAGGGAATTCATTGATATATTTTAACAATGCGACTTCTTTCTCGTGGGTTAACAGCTCATAGGAATCACATTTGTGACACGCAGGTGCCTGTCTGAGAATCGAGCAGATCCGAGCATGCGCATATTGTGCATAATACACGGGATTGTCATTGCTTTGCTTGCGTGCCAAAGCAAGATCAAAGTCCAAATGCGTATCTAAGGCTCGCTGAACAAAGAAGTAACGGACCGCATCAACACCGACCTCCTCGCACAGCTCACGAACAGTGACCGCATTGCCGGTGCGCTTGCTCATTTTGATTTCCTCACCGTTTTCCACCAAGCGGACCATCTGGATGATATCAACCACCAGCTGGTCGGGATTCTTTCCCAGCGCCTGCATGGCTGCCTTCATGCGCGGGATATAGCCATGATGATCAGCTCCCCAAAGATTGATGAGCTGATCAAAGCCGCGTTCAAACTTTGTTATATGGTATGCGATGTCCGGCATTAAATATGTGTAGGAACCATCACTTTTTTTCAGTACGCGATCTTTATCATCTCCGTATTCGCTGGAACGAAACCAAATCGCACCATCCTTTTCATATGTCTTTCCCTTTTCGCTAAGCGCCTGCAGGGCTTTTTCCACCCGTCCTTCCTCATGCAGCGCACGCTCACTGGACCAAACATCAAAGTGGACCCGAAACATATCCAAATCGCTTTTCAGCTTATTCAGCTCTGCCTGCATACCGGCTTCACGAAAGAACTCATATGCCTCTGCTTCGCTTTGATGCAGGTAGATATCGCCCTGCTTTTGTGCGATTGCTTCCGCAATGGCGATCACGTCTTTGCCATAATAGCCATCCTGCGGCATTTCCTTTTCCACACCAAAGGTTTGCGCATAGCGTGCCATCAAGGATAAAGTCAAATTATGAATCTGATTGCCTGCATCATTCACATAATACTCTCGGCATACTTCATAACCGCTTGCCTGTAACAATCTGGTCAGGGCATCACCCCAAGCGGCACCGCGGGCATGACCCAAATGCAGATCACCGGTCGGATTGGCGGAAACATATTCCACATTGATGCTTGTATGGGCGCCGCTTTCATTGGTGCCATAGGCATCCCCCATTGACAATACCGTATCAATCACATTTGCCATGATGCTTTTTTTCATTGTGAAGTTAAGAAAGCCCGGACCGGCCATTTCCACTTGCTCGATCATTTCCTGATCCATCGCTTCCATCAATGCCTCGGCGATCACTTTCGGACTCTTTTTCAATACCCTTGCGGATTTCATGGCGATATTGCTTGCGTAATCTCCATGGCTTTGATCCTTCGGTATTTCAATGATGATATCATTCAGATCAATTGCTTCATGAAATGCCTTTGTATAGGCATCCGCAAGGATCTGCTTTAACAGCGCTCCCAAATCACTCATAGTGTCCCTCCTTGATACTCCATAAAATGCGATATCCGCTGTCGATATTCTCTCCGTGCAGGATATCATATTCTAGTGTAATCACATTTTCTTTGCGCAGATAGCGATAGGTGAAAAGGGTGATCTCGATCTCTCCATAAGGAGATGTCAGGATTCCCTTTGTCTGTTTTCCCGCTTCAAAATACAGCGTGCTTTTCGTTTCGCCACTGCGCTTGATCTCGATATGATCACAAGCGGCAATGACCTCGCAAGTCACGTTTGCGTCTTTATTGTTTTCCTGATAACGCAGGATTATACTATGATCTTTTTTTTCAAATTCACAGCTTCCGCGATATAACACATCACGTGTTTTATCATAACGATGATACCGCTTTACTATGATCTGTTTTTTCATCCTATCACCTTTACCATGGGAATTATAGCAGAAATTTTATAAGGTGCAAGTGCTTCTTTCATAAATTTAAGGTTTTCTTGGCTTTTTCGATTGAATGGAGGGATTCTTATGTGGTGGTTTGCGCTTGAATGGCGAGGGATGAAACGAGGGTGTATGGGGAAGGGAGGAGAAGGCATGCAAGAATTCTGCATGATGATCGCTTGGATCAAAGGACAGGGGGAAAGAAGGAGGTAAAAAAGAAAAAAAGCAGAGTAAGTAAGATAAAAGGATGGAGATCGACTGAACGCTTTTTGGCAATGATGGAAAACCTATTATAGCTTATGTATCAATGAGAGTGATGCTAGGTAGGGATATTCGGTGGTTCACCTATACAAGAGAGATCAAATAAAGAAAATGACAGATTCATAGATGATAAATCTGTTTCACAAAATGGCTTCTATGGTATGGTAAGCATTTTAAGCATATGATTTTTATCCCTTCTTAGACGGAAGGTGGTGTAATCGGATATCAAAAGTCTATAAGGAAAGGTGATACGATGAAAAGAACGATAAAGCTGATAAAGGGATGGTTATTACCGCTCATGATCGTGTTATCCATAGGGTCGTTTCCTAATGTGTTTGCACAAGACCAAACGGTGAATGTTTCCACGCCCGAGGAATTTGTGGCAGCCATCAACGATGCTTCCAAGAACATCATTTATGTCGATGCAGATATGGATTTGAGTGGTGCTGGTGTATTAGAGGTAAGCGGACGGACGATTGATCTTGGCGGAAATACGATCTATGCCAATAATTTCTCACTGTTTTTTGAAGGAACGGATGTGACGATCAAAAACGGAACCTTCCATGCCAATGGCGGCAGCTATGCGCTGTTTGTCGGTGATGAGGGCGGCAGCGATCGTGTTGTGGTAGAGGACATTACAATGGTCGGTGGAATCAATGTTTATAATTCCACGGATGTTACACTCAGAAATGTACATATCACCGGGGTTCAATATTATGCGGTATGGTGCGATGAAAATGCGCATGTGACCATCGAAAGCGGCTATTTTACCTCCCCCGGCGCTGCGGTTCTTGGCATGTCAAAGACTGAGACGGATTTGATAATCAAAGGCGGGACATTTGAAGCAAACAATCACCCCTTGGTGTTGAGTGAAACGCTGGCCTCCGGTGAGCCAAAATTTGGATCTCCCATCATCAGCGCCGGCAGTTTTGATACAGCGGAAGCCAATCAATATATGGCAGATGGGGCAACCTCCATGGAGGATGAAAACGGTCATATCATCATATGCGATCACAGACAAACCGAGATAAGGAATGAGAAACCGGCTTCCTGTATAGAAGATGGTTATAGCGGAGATTTGTATTGTGCATTATGTCATACCCTGCTTCAATCAGGAAAGCAGATTTTGGCAAGCGGTCATCACTTTGACACGCTTTGGCATCATGACGAATCAAACCATTGGCATGAATGTGTATGCAAAGAGAAACGTGATGTAGCTGCGCATACCTTTGAGTGGATCATCGATCGGGACGCAAGTGAAACGCAAACGGGAATCAAGCATGGAGAATGCCGCATTTGCGCTTATCGAACAGCCGATGTGGAATTTGCGTTCGATGCATCAGGCGAAGAAAATGAAGATCCAGACATTTCCGATAAGGAGGATGGAATCACAACGGATCAAAACCATCCGAATGATACAAAGAATCCGATCAAAGATACACCAAGCACAGCGAACGGTTATCAAACAGGGATATGGGTGATATCGCTGTTATTGGCAGGTGCTATCCTTACCGCCATCACAGGAAAAGAGAAAAAGAAAGATCAATAAAGCTGATAGGGCGAAACCCGTCATTACAAGAGATCATCGCTGATCTCTTGTTTTTGATCCGACCATCATAGAGCTTCTCACATACATTTAACAGCTGTTTTGTATGTGCCACCATAATAATTCTTGTTTCACAGACGAACCATTGTTTGAACGCGTTAGGTTTTGAAAGTAACCTTTTTTATCTACGATCACCTGATAGCCATCGTTTAATACACGATATGTACCTTCATCTAAGGGCAAAGCGATCCACGAAGGAGCTACCATGCCAAATTCCACTTCTAATCCATTTTCATACCATACACGAATGGAAGTACACGCTCCGTAATATTCGATTTGTTTTTTGATCACTGTTCCAAATTGATGAATGAAATCAGGATGCTTTATCATGTGATTTTGATCGGAAGAGATGATAAAAAGATCGATATCGGAATGCTTTGTATTGGTTCCTCTCGCAAAGGACCCAACAAGGATAACACTTTCTATCATTGGCTCATTTTCTGCGAATTGCCCGATATCATCGATAAATTGTTTGATCATATAGGAGTCACCTTATTTCGTATATTTATATAATAGTTTTTTTGTAAGTTGGATGAACACTTGGTGTATGATAGTTAATATTGTATCTAACGCATGAAAAATATCAATAGAAGGGCTGATTCAGCACCCGACTTGGTTAAATGCCTTGGCGCTTGAGCGAAATATCAATTTTTCGCAAGTATTACAGGACGCTTTAAAAATGAAACTCAATCTTGGCAAATAACGCTCGAATATCGGGCGTTTTTTTAGAAACGTAGGAATCCGAGCTTTTGAGGTAATATGGAAATTAGTAGCCGATAAGATTACGTTATAAGAACTATCGCAAGACTTTCCGATGAGAAATGAAAGAAAAGGCTTATAATTTCCTACACTTGCCTTCTTTGAGCGAATGCTTTCATGATACAAGATATCATATATGCGATGACAAGCAGATCAATCAAAACCAAACCATAAGCGATCCAATTTCCGTTGGAAAGCTCCTGTATCCAATAAGCGATTTCACTTTGGGTAATATCATGGCTATCTGTTATCCAGTTTCGATGAAGGAAGAAGTATACATGAATACCATATAATGCGATGAGTACTGCCAAATAGCAGATACATGTTTTGATGAACTTCATCATGACCTCCTATATAATTTTTATGAAAAAAGTACGAAGCAATACTAATGCAAAGCATATAATTACAAACATTTATCACCATATACATTTTATACAAAAACTATTATAATGTCTAGCAAATATTTTTTTGATTATAAAAATTTTAGTAAAGTTTAATACGGAAACAACCTTGATAAACTCGATTTTGGCTTATAATTAATGTAGTATTGTTCCAATATAAAGGTTTCTATATTGAATAAAAGAAATCCTTTTTTGCTATTTATTATAAATTGATTGTTTGCTATTTTTTCAAAGCCTAAACAGTCTTCAAATGTTTTCATTATTTTATCATTTATTCTATAATCACAAGTCATCGAATTATAATTAAAGGAGAATATATTTAATTCTTTGTTTCGTATATCAACATAATCATATATTGAAAATAACGGATCCTTAAAAAAATGTTTTTCATTCTTGCCAAGATAGTAGTTGTTGGTAATATAAGTTAAATTACCATCAATGATATTTAACCGGCCAAAAGAATCATAATTAGTTTTATCAATTAGTTCACCTTTTGTATTATAACATGCTATAAAACTATCCTCATCTTCAGTAAAGGGAATATTTGTCATGTATAATAAATTATCGAAATAAACAATTGAATTCAGAAAAAAGGGAACACGAAATTTTGTGTTGCTCTCTAAATCTAAAATGATTTCTGATCCGTATGTTTTTGTGTTGTTAATACCTATTGGCATCACATATCCATAATGTTCCTCTATTTTGAATACATGAGAAACATCATATGCTGTTATTTGGTTTATACTTTTTTTGTTAATATCAATACTTATTAGGCCGCCAGGACCAAAAACAAATACATGATTATTTTCATAATCAAAGTAACTATATGATATATCGCCTTTTAAATAAAAATCTTTTTTTATTGTATCATAAGACGAATTATAAAGTTCTATAGTATTATTATAACCTAAAGAATCATTCGCGTATACGATTACATAATTTTCCCTCTTTATTCTATAATTTGTGCAAGAAATTAGTAATATCACGCATAAGAGAGGAAGAAAAGGACACAAATAATATGTCCTCTTCTTTGTTTTTCTATTAATAACCTGATCCATATTTTTTTACAGCAATTGTATTAGCATGCTGATAAATTTCATGTGGAAATACCCAGTTTGTATTTCCTGCAACACTGATTCCTGCATTATACCATGAGTCACGCACTAATTCAGAGCAGAAATACGAATCAGCACCGTCAAAAGGATCAAGTCCATACGGCTTTCCATACTGACTATTTGCATAGGCAAAAGCATTATGATAATGGGTACTTGTAGCTCCTCTAACTGCCATTATTGAAGAATTAACTTTAGACCAATAATTTGCTATTCTATTATAATAGGGTTTAACTCCATCTCCTGGATTGGCTTCAATAACTGATTCTGGTGTAGCCGATCCAATACCTGCATGACCATGAGACCACCCGGAAGTTTTTGAATCGCCTGTTACAAATACATATCCTCGATATTCAGAGATTGCTCTTGTATTAACCCCATTCTTTAAATCAATAATTCTGCAGTAGCATTAACCCCTTTTTCTTTTAAGTATGATTCGGTAGTAGAAATTATAAGAGATTCTGTATCTTCAGCAGTTTGCTGTTCTGATGCATTAACACTAGCTAAACTAATTCCTGCAATAAAAGCACATAACAGTAGTGCAAACATAAATTTGAATTTTTGCATATTTTTCTCCTTCCGCAATTTGTAAGATTGCTTTTTGTTAGTACTAACACCAACATTTTCAACCAAGAAGATAATTATGTCAACAAAAATCATTATTTGTTTTTGCGCAAAAAAGTAAGTTAGTTTTTTTGAATATAAAGTCTAGTAATTTCTAGTTGATTGTAAAAAGCCTTTTCATATTCTTTTTCCTGCAAGTATAAATCGGTTAAAATTGTTCTTGATAATATTTCAGATTGAATGTCTGTTAGTTTGCGAGCTTCATTTATTAAAATAATAAGCTTCTTTTCTTTCATGTGTAATGGCTTATCAAATAGTAATGTATAGGTCGCGATTATTATTGCTTTAACATAAGTTGATGTATAGATGTTGCTGATTTTAGATTTTGCATAACAAATTAATTCTTTTGCTTCTTTTGATTTCGCCTGGCAGAAATAGGCAATAGATTTATAAAAATATGCCATAAGTTCATCTTTATCTAATTCAAGAAGTTTGTTTGCGTATATAATAGCATCCTCGTAATTTGCTGATAAAATATAGGTCCATGCTAATGCCTTGTAAATGAATATTTTTTCTTTTTTCATATCATAAAAAGTTATGTGTAATAAGCAGTTTTTATAGCTTTGCTCAGCCTCATTGTAAAGACCTAGTCCTGTGTAAATAACGCCTAAAGTGCATTCATTTAATAAAAGGTATCTTATGTTAATTAAATTAGAAAAAATAATTCGTGATTTATTAATAAATTCCAAAGATCTTGTGAAACATCCCATTTTACATAATAAATTTGCCATATGATAATTAACTAATCCTGATATAGGATTATCTCCATATGCCAATGCACACTTATAATATTTTAGCGCATTTCCATAATCTTTAATATTTTTGTAATATAAGCCTACAGTATCATAAAATATTTGTTTCTGTTTATCATCTAGATACTCTAATAGATTTTCTAGCAAAACAATGATTTGTTTATAATTAAATAACATATTTTTTATATATAAATTATAAATCAGTTCAGCAAGAATAAATTGAGGATATACTTCTGATGTCTCTATTTGTTTTTTTAATTTTTTTAATGAGTTAAAATGTTCGTGGAATTCCTCATAATTTATTATAGCATTAAAAAAAACAAAAAATTCCTCATTAAAATGTCTCATATCCTCATTTAATCTCAAAAATTCCATATTTAGACTTTTATACATTAAAATTAAAGAATTTTCATCTAGTTTCACCTTGCCATTTTCAAACTTACTTAGTCTTTTTATTGTAATACCAGTATCTCTTGATATATTCTTTAAAACTTCCTTATTGTTTTGCCGATGTATTCTAAATATTTTCCCTAATTTATTCATGGTTTAGAATATAATCTATTAAATAAAATTAAGTGACTTTCGCTAAAAAGAATATATCGTCTAATATTTTTTCCCATTTCCGTATCTCCTTATTTATATGTTATCATATATATGGATGTTTTTCAACAGTCCAATTTTGCGCAAAATTAATAATAATTCATTCATTTATTCCACTTTTTTTATTGCATTTCCTCTGCTTTTTAATCTTTTTCTATCCCGTTATCATCTTTCCACACTCAACCATCATAAAGCAACACAAACGCATACCGCCCACATGAGCATCATGACGCAAAACGCATGTTTATCACTCATAAAACATGTGCATACTAGCATATAAGGGGTGTTGCGCATGAAACACTGGAAGAAGATCGTTTTCCTATTTATCTTATTTTGTTTGAGTATGTTGATGATGATCTATACGTATGCATGGTTAGATCCGCTGCACATTGAGGAAGCACGCAAAAGCATCACCATCTATGATCGAAATGGTGATATCTTATATGAATCCAACTTTACCAAAAATATGGAATGGATCAGCATCGAAGAAATACCTGAGATCGTTCAGGAGGCTTTTGTATGTGTGGAGGATAAGCGCTTCTATTATCATGCGGGGTTTGATCCGATCCGCATCGTCAAGGCATTTGCCAATAATATAAGCAGTGGCGGTATTGTGGAAGGCGGTTCTACCATTACCCAGCAATATGCCAAAAATCTCTTTCTCACCAATGAACAAAGTGTATCGCGAAAAATACAGGAATTCTTTTATGCGGCACGCTTAGAGATGCAGTTTGCCAAGTCGGAAATTTTGGAAGGCTATTTGAATACGCTTTACTATGGACATGGGATCTATGGGGTAAATAGCGCCGCTCATTTCTTTTTTCAAAAGGAATTAAAGGATTTAAGCATTGCCGAGATCGCGATGCTGGCAGGAATCCCCAACGGTCCCTCGATCTATTCCCCTTTATTACAGCCGGAAAATGCGAAACAGCGGCAGGAATTGATCCTTTCGGTGTTTTATGACAATGATCTGATCGATCAAAGCGAATATGAACAGGCATTGAAACAGGAACTCACCTACGTTGATCATACACAGGAAAGCGAGAGTTATGGCAATGAACAATACTTCGTCGATGCGGTATTACAACAGCTCGATCGCAAAGGCTATCTGGATCAAAACAGCACCTTGCATGTATATACCGATTTTGATCCGCAAATACAGAGCGCGCTGATGAATGGCATCCATACCTATATTGACAATGACAGTGAATTGGAATGTGCCAGTATCGTGATGGAACCATTTACCGCTCATGTTTTGGCAATGGCGGGCGGAAAGGATTATACCCTTTCCCAATATAATCGTGCGATTCATGCACAGCGGCAGGTAGCCAGTACAATCAAACCGCTGTTGTATTACAATGCGCTCCAACAAGGCTTTACTCCGGCAACGTCTTTTATCTCACAGCCGACGGTATTCCAGATTGGCAATGAGGAATATCAGCCGCAGAATTTTGCGAATCGCTATCCTTACCGCGAGATCTCCATGATCAATGCGATTGCCATGTCTGATAATATCTATGCGGTCAAAACCCATCTGTTTCTAGGAACGGGCACCTTACATCAATCGCTATTGGATTTTGGCATCAAGCAGTCGCAGGAGAATCCAAGCGAAGCACTTGGAACAGTGAATATGTCTGTTTATGAATTGGGTAAAATATATAATACCTTTGCCTCGGAAGGATTATATCATGAGCCGAGTCTGATCCAGCGCATCCATGATGACAATGGTAAGGTATTATATGAAGAAGATACCCAAAACAAGCGGTTATTGGATCGTGATACGACACTGGTATTAAATCAGATGCTTACTTCTACCTATGATCTGAAAAACTTTACTACAGCCTATCCGACAATGGCAGGAACCTCTCCGAAAACCAAAATAGGAGTGAAATCAGGGACCAGTGACTGGGACGCATGGTGTGCCGGCTTTAATCCCAATCTCTCGGTTGCGATATGGACGGGCTTTGATGATAACCGTATATTGGAAAAGGACTATTATGAAACGCCAAAGCTCATCTTCAAATATGTGTTTGATTCAATGTATCCGGATGGGGATGGACCATGGTATTCTCCCAGTGATAACATTGAGGAGCGCTATGTCGATCCGATCAGCGGTAAGGATAGTGTCAATGGCTCCCTCTATTGGTTTTTAAAGGAATGAGGATGGCTATTCCATATCCTATCGTACATTCATCCATGATATCTGATAAGGAGATAGGCAAAGATCTGCGTCATCTTCCGGCACAAAAAATAAAACCGTTTTCTTGTGTAGTCCACACATAGAAAACGGTTGTTCTATTCTTGATGTTATCTGTTAGGATCTTTATCGGATGCTTGTTTCTTAACCCATGGCGCAAGCCAAGTATATAAGCAGGCGCAAAAGGAAAAGGCAGTCCAAATGTAGAGATCACTGATACACATTTCTAAGTACGCAAATATCCAATCGGGTGCTATCCATGTGCTGATTCTTACCAAAAGGAAGAGGATAAGTGTGCTTGTGCTGATCCCTTTTCGTATCGTCAGCGAATTACAGTGAACCAATGCCATCCCCCATAAAAATAGGAGGATGCCACTGATTAGGCGTAAGTATAAGCGTAAGTCATATGCGGTTCTAAGAAAGTCGGGCATATCAACGCTTATCCCTGAAATGCCGATCTGAATCACTTTCGCTTGATACATTCCGCAAGGAATATATAAAACAAGGTTGATGAAAGGCAATAAGATACTGATGGCAAATATGAAGTGTCTCTTTTTCAACATTTAATAGCACTTCCTCTCTAAAAACAGATATATTATAATTATAGCAGAATCATGCTTAATTTTAAGTCGTTTAACTTAAAATGCTTCATAAATTATTTTTGGAGTATCTTTTTCTAAATCAACTACCTTTAAAATAATTATATAACGCTAATAAGTATGAAACTCAATTTAAAAGAAGAAATAAAAGGTTTCCTCAAATAGAAAAATCGTCTCATACCGATTATGGCAGAAACGATCCGCGTTATCGATGCCTGTTCCTCACCCTTACATCCCCTCAAAAATTACTTCCCTTTCTTATGACCGGTAATGGCACGGGAAATTCCCAACATAGCCTCCTTTTCTTCACTGCTCATCTTTTGAAACAACATTAACAGCTCCTGTTCTTTGGGACGAAGCTCTCCCTATGGAATCGTCGCTCCGATCAAATAATACAGATCGACATCCAGCAAATAACACAAGCGGATCACCGTATCGATATCCGGCTTTCTTGCGCCGCTGACCCAATTAGAAACCGCACCCTTAGAAACGCCAAGTTTTTGTGCTACCTCTGAATTGTTATACGGAGAGCGGTGAATGGAATCATCTAAGATTTCCGCAAAGGTTAATTTTGTGTATACTTTTGTTTTCGTTTTCATGCTTATATTATATGGTCGAAAACCCATAATTATGCGGTATTCACATAGCGAATAAGAAGTTATTCAATTAAAGAGAATTTTTTCCGTTAATGATTACATTTTTCAATTCCATATTGTGATCAAGGAGGACAAGATCTGCTTTTTTTCCTAATCCGATCTCATAATTTAAAGTATGTAACAGCTTGCCTGCGTTTAACGATGTCATCTTCAAGCAATCCTCTAAGGGAAGCTCGCATTCGCAGTGGAGGAAGCGGAAGGCATCGAGTAAATCCTGAAAGGAGCTGTACAAGCGTCCTTGACGATAAATCGCATTGTTTTTGGCAATGCAGTATTCATTCAAAGCATAGCCATCCGGATATTCAAAGCCGCTGAAGGCAGTTCCATCGGAAATTGCCATGATCCGATCAGCCCCTAACAGAGAGATCAGCCATTGTAACATCGGCTTTTGGATATGTACGCCATCCATATTCAATTCACACATGCAATCAGAGGCGATGATCGCATCGAGTGCTTGGGCGCGATGATGGTTAAACTCCGGCATGGCATTGCATAAATGCGTAACTTGATGCATTCCGTTTTCGATTGCCTGCGTTGTCGTATCATAATCTGCCAGCGTATGCGCAAGGCTCGGCTTTACTCCATAGCGCTGTAACAGCCGTATCGCCTCCATGCCATTTTCCAGCTCCGGTGCCAGACTCATCACCCGAATGATATCGCTGTTTCGTTTTAAAAACTGTTCCAGCTCCTGCAAATCAATCGCCTTTACATGTTCGGGGTGCAGGGCATAGGCCTTTTGGGGATTGAGATAGGGACCTTCCAAATGCATGCCGCACCAGATCGCTCCGCTGTAATTGCCTTGAAAGGCTTCCCGATAAGCCGCAAAGATCTCCTCATATTCGCAAAAAGGCAAGGGATCTAAGGTCGCCGCAAAAGCGACAGTACCCCGCTTCGCATAGGCGTTTGCCAACTCCCGCAGTGCGTTTGGATCCTTATTTTCACACGCAATGCCGCGAAAGCCATGGGTATGAATATCCACAAAGCCATTGATTGCCAGATCACTGTATGGCTTGGGTGTTTTATAATCGATGCGCTCCACATAGCCATCCTCTATATGCAGATCCCCAAAGCACATCGTACCACGCTGTAAAAACCGTACATCCTGAATGATTGTTTTCATATACATTCCTCCCTTGTCAACATTGTAATACCTTTTGTGTGTTTTTACAATTCCCTTGTTTCTTTCCTAACCAAAAAACGCACATTTCAAGCGATTTTGAGGAATCGTATATTGCCAATTCCTTGCTTACCCACGCATATATTTATATATAAACAGTGATCTGTTTCCATCGAATGTTTGCCTTCTAACAGCCGATACAAGCAGGAATCCTCAGACGCAAAATGTCTCTACGTCTTTTTTTCTAATCCTGCCTCTGTACACTTACCATATACAAAAAGCTTTTGCAAAAATCTCAAACAATGTGCAAATTTCATTCTTTTTCTTTCTCAAGAGGTAATATATAATGAAAGCAATGGTATCCCTATTCTGAAAAGAAACCCTATTTTATTCCTTTCCACCATAGGAAAAGCACCCATCCATTTACGCAAGAGGGGATAGGCTTGTATTCTATTTCATTGACAGACAAAGGAGATGACGTACATGAGACTTTCCTATTCTGATCGTTTTTCCATGATCATATCGCTGTTGCTAGACGCAAAACAGTTTCTGAGTGTCGATGACATTTCTTCCTGTTTACAGATATCAAAGCGGAATGTCTATTATACATTGAAGGATATCAATGCTTTGCTTTCCCGAAACAAGGAAGCTGAAATTGCTTCTATCTATGGCAAGGGACTGCGCCTCAGTGATCGTCAAAAATGCTTTTTGCGCCAATACCAACAGAAAATAAATGGTATGGATGTCCATTCGCTGACCCAGAGCGAACGGAATTCTCTGCTCTACTGTGAATTGTATTATTCCGATCAGATATGGAAGATCAAGGATTTTGAAGCGCTGTTTGATGTCAGCCGGTTTACGGTCATTGACGACATCAATGCGTTAAAAGAGGTGCTGGTTCGCTTTTCTTTGGAAATGGTATATGACAATAAGCTGGGCTATACCCTAGTCGGAGAGGAATATGCCAAGCGACGAGCCTTTTATTACTTTTTTTCTGCGGTATATGAGATCATAAAGAAACAGGAATATCTGATGAGCTCCTTTACCTTTCTCAATGAGGATGTTTATGCGCATGCAAAGCGGTTAAAAAAAATTGAAAGCAGTGGTACGGGCTACTATGAATGCTCGATCCTTGCACTTGCCTGTGTCCTCTCCAATATATTGAAATCACATACGATGCAATTCCATATGGATGATGTGTTGCCCAATGAAGTCATCGCAAAAGAACTTGCCTTTGTCAAAGCAGAGTATGCTATCTTACCTGATGTGGAGATCCGCTATTTTGCGGCCTGTCTGTATTGTTCCTCGATATCAAGGAGCGGCTTCTTTAACGACAAGAAGCATTTGGAAACCTTGGCTCGCAAAATGAATGATATTTTCTATCTGTTTTCCACCATAAAATTTGATGATGACAAAGATTTTTTAAGTCTGTTGATGAAGCATTTGGATATCTCTTTTCTGCGCTATCAATACGGGATCTCCATCGACAATCCATTGATCGATGAATTAAAGGCGAATTATGGATTGTATTTTGATATTGCCAAGCAGGCAGTCAAAGTCATTGAGCTGGAAACAGATATTCCGATCAATGATAATGAGATCGGCTTTCTCGTGCTGTATTATGCCGGCTATACCAAGAAGATGGAAAAGGAGATTCCCAAGATTCGCGCCGTGCTGATCTGTGCAAA
>CANPNQ010000003.1 GCA_947575425.1 uncultured Erysipelotrichaceae bacterium | reverse complement strand
TTCATTTCATATTGATAGCTTTTACCAAGGAAAGTGCGTACCTCTACCATTCCCTCGACACTGTTTTCCTCCGCTTCCTTTACGATGCGGATATCATCGGGGCGAATGGTCAGCTTAGCGCTGTCCCCATCCTTATCCTCCTCTACATGGAAGCTGTGTCCATTGGCCTCATAAGTATGCGATCCTGTTTTCTTAGCATCAATAAAGTTTTCAAAGCCGATGAAGCGGGCTACGAATTCGGTTTTCGGATTGGTGTAGATGTGTTCCGGCGTATCGTATTGTTCGATCACGCCCTGATTCATGACCGCGACTCGATCCGAGATCGAGAAGCATTCCTCCTGATCGTGCGTGACAAAAATCGTTGTAATTCCCAGCTGCTTCTGTAAACGTTTGATCTCTACCCGCATCTGAATGCGCAGTTTCGCATCCAAATTGGACAGCGGCTCATCCAGCAGTAATAGCTTTGGTTCAATGACAAGCGCTCTTGCCAAAGCCACACGCTGACGCTGACCGCCTGACATCTGTTTGGGCAAGCGATCCTTAAATTCGCTCAACCCACAGATTTCCAGCATCTCATCCACCTTTTGATTGATCGAGGCCTGATCCATTTTGCGCATTTTCAAGCCGAAGGCAACATTATCCTTTACGCTAAGATGGGGAAACAGCGCATAGCTTTGAAAGACGATCCCAAAGTTTCGCTTATGTACCGCTACCTGGGTGATATTATCTCCATCGACAAACAGATCGCCTCCCTTGGGATCGATATAACCTGCCACCACCCGCAGTGTCGTTGTTTTCCCACAGCCGGAGGGACCCAACAAAGAGACGAGCTCCCCTTCCTCAATCGAGAGATTCAAGCCTTCTAAAATATTCGTTTTTCCATCATAGCTAACGCATATGTTTTTCAAATCGACAAATGACATATCCATTCCTCCTATTTTGCCAGTGCGGAGATGCCCAGCGTTTTCTCCACCACAAACATGATGAGTATCGTTGCCAGCATCAGCAATACCGATACCGCCGAAACGGTGGGATCAAAGTTATATTCGACATAACTCATCAGCGTTGCCGGCAGCGTCGTGATACCGGGACCGCTTAAAAACATGCTTACCGGAATGTTGTTAAAGGAATTGATGAATGCCAACAGAAAGCTGGAAATGATGCCGCTGGATATATTGGGCAGCACAATCTGAAAGAATGCCTTCCATTTATTACAGCCAAGGCTCCAAGCCACCTCCTCAATGGAGAAATCAAACTGCTCCAGCGAGCCGCCGACCACACGTATGATATAAGGCAGCACCACGAGGAAATGACCGAGCAACAATCCCGGATACACGGGAAAGCGCAGCTTTATCACCAAAAACTGAAATAGCGCATAGCCGACCACGATGCCAGGAATGATGGTAGGAGAGAGAAAGAAGCTCTTAATCAGCTTTTTCCCTTTCACACTGTGCCGCGACAGCGTATAGGCGATCGGAATCCCGACCAGCAATGCCAATAAGGTCGCAAGCAATGCGATCTGTATACTCAATAAGAATGCCTTACGGAAGGAGGCAGAGGCAATCGCTTTACCAAACCATGCAAAGGAAACACCCTTGATCGGAAATTGAATGGTCGGCTGATCACCGAATGCCGTCACCGCAATGATCACTAACGGTAGAAACAGAAACAGAAACACGAGGACGGAGAATACCGTCAATCCCTTATATCTACGCATTTACTTCACCCCGCTTATCCAAGCGTGCCGCAATCAGATTCAACACCTTCATCACAATGAGCGTCAATACGATCATCACTGCCGCAATGACTCCGGCACTGCTCCAGTCATTTAAGGTTACTGCCTTTTGATAGACGAGCGTCGCCAGCACAAGCGACTTATTCCCACCCAAGAGTTGTGGTGTGGTATAAGCGGTCAAAGCACCGGTAAATACGAGTACCGCACCGGTGATAATACCGGGTACACTCATTGGCAAAACCACCTTGATAAACGCCTTGAGCTTGCTTGCGCCAAGGCTCTCTGCCGCTTCCATCATGTCGTTATCGATCTGATCCATCACACCGACTAACGTCATGATCATGATCGGCAGAAACAGATAAATAGTACCGATGAGAATGGAAAACTCCGTATATAGCATCCCGATGGGTTCATCAATCACGCCAAGATTTAAGAGCAATGTGTTGATTACACCGTTTCTGCCTAAAATATTGATCCACGCAAAGCTGCGCACCACCGAATTTGTCAGCATCGGAAAGATGGATACGGCGATCAAGATTCCCTTCCATTTGGTTGGGCAGCGGGAGATGAAATAAGAAGTAGGTACACCGAGAACGATACATACCAGCGCTGATATCAGCGCAATGCGCAGGGTCCGAATCAATATTTCCATGTAATAATCATCCAGAAAAAACGCCGTGTAGGCACTCAGTGAAAAACCGTCCGGAAATACCGTAGGCCATAACACCGCAAACAGGGGTACCATCAGAAAGAATAATAACAGCACCGTGCCGGGAAGCAGAAATAGATATGCCACATGTTTTTTCATTTTCTCGCACTTCCTCCTCAACGCAAAAACGACCTCTATATGATATAGAAGTCGAACAAAAAAGCAGGCTTCTATGTAGGATAGAAGCGTTTAAAAAGTTCTTTTCCGATATCATCATAGTCCGACAATTTACGGTTGCCGGGTAGAGACAACGCACCCTATCTGCGTCATATATGATCATGTATCAATGCTTTTTTATTATAACAAATTCCCTTCCCCCTTGTCTATAAAATTTAACACATTCGCTTGAAATTTATCCTCAATTTCTCACCTGTCACGAATGCGCATAGATGGGTAGAAATTATATGTCCTCCTTTTGCGAAAAAGTACAGACGCCTTGAATGGCACGATGCCAGCCTGCCAAGCGCATTTTTCTCTTTTCATCATCCGCAGAAGCAAGAAAGCATCTGCCATCGCGGTGCAAGGTCTTGATTTCCTCCTTGTCGTGCCAATAGCCAATAGCCAGACCTGCCAAATAGGCGGCGCCCAGTGCTGTTGTTTCGCTGATGAAAGAGCGTTTGACCTCACATTGTAAAAGATCCGCCTGAAACTGCAAGAGGAAATCATTGCGCGAGGCTCCCCCATCCACCCGCAAGGAAGAAATTGCCAAATGACTGTCTTTGCGCATCGCATCAATCACATCGTATGTCTGATAAGCAAGGCTTTCCACGGTAGCGCGGATGATATGCTCCTGCGTGGTTCCTCGTGTCAGATTGAACATTGCCCCTCGTGCATCCGCATTCCAATACGGTGCTCCCAAGCCGGTAAAGGAAGGCACTACATACACACCCTCGCTGGAGGAAAGCATCGCAGCACGCTTGCCGCTTTCTTCACTGGTTGTAATGATTTTCAAGCCATCCCGCAGCCATTGAACAGCCGCTCCTGCGACAAACACACTGCCTTCCAACACATAGCATTTCTCCTGTTTTCTGCGCCATCCCACACAGGTGAGCAAGCCATGATTGGAAAAGATGGGCACTTCTCCTGTATTCATCAACAGGAAACACCCGGTACCATATGTGTTTTTCACATCACCGCTTGAAAAGCATGTCTGTCCAAATAATGCGGACTGCTGGTCACCGATCATAGAGGCAATCGGTATTTCGTGATCGAACAAGCCGACCGTGCTCCCATAAATCTCGCTGCTGTCTTTGATCTCAGGAAGCATACAGCGAGGGATATTCCACAGCGCTAACAGTTCCTCATCATAATCCATCGTTTTCAGATTCATCAGCATCGTTCTTGAGGCATTGGAAACATCGCAGAAATGACACTTTCCCTTCGTGAGTTTCCATACCAGCCAGCTGTCTACCGTCCCAAACAACAGTTTGCCTTCCTCTGCTTTTTTCTGAGCGCCTTTCACATGATCCAGAATAAAGCGAATCTTGGATGCACTGAAATACGGGTCCAGCAATAATCCGGTTTTCTCCCTGATCCATGCCTCTTTGCCCTGCGCCTTGAGTTCCTCGATATAGGACTTGGATTGCCTTGACTGCCAAACGATTGCGAAATGGATCGGTCGGCCGCTTTCCTTATCCCATACGATCGTTGTCTCACGCTGATTGGTGATGCCGATGGCAGCGATCTGGGAATCTTTAACCCCGCATTTTGCCATGACTTCAAACATGACACCTACCGTGTGCGCCCAGATGTCATTGGCATTTTGTTCCACCCATCCCGGTTGCGGGTAGTAGTTATCCAATTCCTTCTGCGCTATCCCCACTACATTGGATTCATGATCAAATAAGATCGCTCTGGTGCTAGTGGTTCCCTGATCAATCGCCATAATATATGTTTCCATGTGTTTGTCCTCCATGATCGTAATTGGATATACGATCCAAATTCTTTCCCATCATGTATGCGGTTACATATCTGTGGTAAGTATAACACGGTGGCTGACAATAATCAAATAGAGAAAGGAAGCGACAGACGCTTATCATCCGCTGTCGCCTCTCCTCAAAGCAGGATAAACCATTGCGATTTACTCTGTCTCATAAAGCCTACTATGATAAATTTTTTCTGATGTTTAATCAGAAACCATATCGAGTGATTGTAAACGATTACTTATAAATTTATAAAAGAAAGCAATCACAAGGCTCAATGCGATATATTTTAGTAATTATTTATTTTTTTAAGTTAAAAAAATACCTCTGACTGTTTGAGAGGTATATCGTTATTTCTTTGTTGCCATGATTGACATACGCGCTAGAATGTTGCCTTAAAAAGTGCCATCTTTTCCATTTCAAATGGCTCATAGATTCCTTGTATTTTGGCTAATGCGCGATCAAATCCCGCATCATCATAAGGGGTATCCATCTGTTTCTGTAAATGCTTACGGATTATTTCACTGCTTTGCTTATCAAAACTGATCCTACGTGCGCCACAAACCATATCATGTCCATCAATGAAATAAATCTCCATATCGTATATTTCGTCCTCTAACAGCCGGTTTGCTTCATCGCAACTGTGAATATCGAAAATCGCATCACTGGTATCAATGGAAGCCACATTTTCTAATAAAAACAACGCACAGATGCGCTCATAGATAAAATAGAGATGCAAGGGATTTTGATGAAGTGCCTTGCATTCATATTCCGTCCACACATCGTCCTTAACCACAAGCACAAAGCGCCCTTGTGTATAATCAACAGCGATTCCATCGCTCAGCGACAGTTGCGCATGATCCCCCTGTTTCCACAACATACATACCCCTCCTTTTTTGTATCATTGTATCAGGAAATGGATTGATATACAAGCGGAAAAAGCATTGGACCTCTTTCTGTTCCCTCTCAGTTGGGAAACAGTTGCCTTTCCTCATAAAAAGGACTATAATCAAATTATTCTTTCCTTTTGGCGATCCTCGCCATTCGATATCAGATTCTAAGCTCACAGCCATTGATTTGAAATAATAAGCAAATCAGAACATCAAGAGGTGAAATATATGCATACTCAGACAGAACTGATCAGTTATTATCCTGCCAATTATATGGCAGTGTGCGTGCTGCTTCTTATAGTGATCTATTTTAGTTATGCCGCCATAAGAAATAAGAAAACTGTCATCTTTCCATTCCTGCTTACTGTTTTCGCCTTTCTTGCCATTATGGGACAATTATTTTACCTAGGAGTGATGGCGGATGATCAAGGACAATCCTCCCCTTATTTTTTACCTACCCTATGTATGGGAATGGCTGCGCTTTTGGCAATTTTGATTCAAGCTGTGTGCTGGATGCGCTACCGTTTTTTCGTCAAACGTCATAAGCATTTAAAGAAAAGTACCTTCGCCAACAACCGACAATGGTTGAATGAATAAACTGCAAATGATGCATGCTTGTTGCTACTCATGGATCACTCGCTCCTATGATTGAAAGCCGCATCCCAAAAACAAAAGCATATAAAAAAGCCTGTATCGCTTCAGATAGGACTCTCATGGAGATTAAGACAGCACACAGACTTTTTTAATCATAGAATATCGTCCTCGATTTAAGCCTCTTTTTATTTATGCAGATCAATTCCGGTGAAATCAAATACTTCCAATGTAGAGGCGATCGTTTTTTCCGTATGCTCCGCGTTTTCCTTGTTCATGCGAGCCTTGATCTTGGGTGCATTTTCAATGGATGCCGGACCGCAAACACAGCCGCCAACACATGCCATGCCTTCCAATACATCACTTGGGAAACGCCCTACCTTCATCAGCAGCAATGCCTTCTTGCATGCGGCAGAACCATCGGCATATTCGGCGGTTACGACATCCTCACTGTTTTCCTTCAGTGCTTGAAGCATCGCCTTAGATACGCCGCCGCCGATCGCAAAGTTACGACCGTAAACAGAGGCGGTCTCATCCTCATTTGGAATTACATTTTCCGGTGAAATTTGACAGCTGACCATCATCGCCGCAAGCTCCTCAAAGGTCAGGCAATAGTCGATGCAGGAATCCTGTGCCTCCTGTTTTTTCGCAACACATGGTCCCACAAACACCAGTTTATGATCCGGATAGTGATGCTTCAAATAGCGTCCGATCGCCACCATCGGAGATACCATATGCGATACGTTGTTTTCATATACGCTGGGAAAGTGCTGTTTTGCCAAATTGACAAAAGCGGGGCAACAAGAGGTTGTGATCTTCTTTCCCTCCGCCTTATGCTTTATGGCATCCTCACGCTCATACCATGCCACCGCATCAGCCCCGATTGCCGCTTCATATGCTTCCTCAAAGCCAAGCTCCCGAATCGCTTGTTTGATTTGCGGCAAGCTTGCATTATCAAATTGTCCTTGGATGGAAGGCGCAAAAATCGCAAACAGCTTTGTATCTGAGCGAAGTTCATCAATCACCTGTGTCATCCACGACATATCCTCAATCGCGCCAAACGGGCATTTTGCCTGACAGGCCCCGCAGTTGATGCACTTTTCTTCATCAATCTGAGCCAAACCGTTTTCATCCATACTAATCGCATCGACCGGACAGCTGGCCCGGCAAGGACGCATCGTCTCCACGATGGCATGGAAGGGACAGGCACTCACACAGGCCCCGCATTCCTTACATTTGGCATAATCCACATATGCATGGTCTGGCCCCATTTTCATTGCATCGAATTTACATGCGGCCATGCAGGACTTCGCCATGCATTTGCGGCAGTTATCCGTTACTAATATTTTATGGATGCTACAGCCATCGCAAGCCGCTTCAATCACTCTGACAATCTGCCTTGGATTGTCATGCTCCATCGGCACCGGCGGCTTACCCATCGCCATTCTGGCACGCTGACGAATGATCTCTCTTTCTTTATACACGCAACAGCGAAAATCCGCATGCTTGCCGGGAATCAACTGATATGCAAGTTCATCAATGATCGTTTCATCCAGTTTTCCCTCAAAACAGCGATGTGAGACCTCGCGCAGCACATCAAATTTAAATTGTCGTGCTTCATGCTCAAATAATGACATAAATTCCTCTCCAATCCTTATCCCTATCACAGGGTACAAGTATCACCTTGTACTTTTTTTCACAAATCAATTATACCATAAAATCACTACTTGAAAAGCACAAATTCATAAGAAATTTTTAACAATTCTCCTTTTCCCTTGTACACGTATCTCCTATAACGTATGATATGCCAAAATCCGCTTCCCTATGCTTGTCAGGTACATCCAAGTGAATGCCTGCAATCGCAGCCTTTACCATATCACTCAAGACGTATTGATAATATCAGGAAGATCTCTTTGCCTTTTTTTGATGAGGATCATATCCCATGGAGATCACAGATACAAGGATCAACACTGCCCCAAACAGCATCGCCACACTCATCGTTTCCTGTAAAAACAAAAAGGAAAATACGCTCGCCCATAATGCCTCCATTGAAAGAATCATAGAGGCACTGTTCGCATCGGTATATTTCTGCGCCCATGTCTGTAACAAGTAGGCAAGCATGGTGGAGATCAGGATCGAATACCCCACCGACAGGATCGCTGTGGTGGGAATCTGAGCAGGCCACGTCTCTGTAAAACAGGCAAACAATGCTGAAATCACACCTGCTGTTCCCATCTGTAACGCCGTCATCACAAACACATCACTGTGCGCACCATAACGCTCCAGCGCAATGATATGAATCGCAAAAAACAAAGCACAGATAAAAGAAAGGCTATCTCCTATGGTGAAGGAAAGAGAATCCCCTTGTAATGTCAACAGCGCAATTCCCAGAATACAGAGAAAGGATGCCGCCCATTCTTTTCGCTTCAGTCTCCGTTTTCGAAACAGCCACAATAAATACGGTACAAATACTACATAAGTCGCAGTCAGAAATGCGTTTTTCCCCGGTGTTGTCACCTGTAAGCCGAAGGTCTGAAACCCGAAGGCCAAAAACAGAAAACCGCCGATCATGATTCCATGAATCAATTCTCCCATCGAAAGAGAGCGCCACTTTCTCCATGCGATCAGAAATGGCAGAATCGCCGCACCGAGAAAGCGAATTGCCATGATGGTAAAGGGTGGAAACGTATTCAGCGCCGTACTTGTCGCAATAAAGCCGCCGCCCCATATGATCGTTACCAGCACCAAAATAAAATTTGCTGTTGTTTTATGCATCATATCCCTTCCTTTTGCTTGGTATGATAGCATATCCTCCCCCATAATTTCAAGCCGCTGCCTACAGAAGCATAGAAACAGAGGAAAATAAAGGAACTAAAACAGGCAATCAGAGAAAGGGCATAACAAAATGCTTCAGGATCACGATCGTGTTTTCGTAGCTGATGATTTTTTGAAACAAGCAAAGCGGCAAGCATGAAAGCCATCCATATATTACATCAGGCAAACGCAGCGATATCAGGTATAGCTGCGCTGATCAAAAAGAACCGGCAAAGCGGTCAACAGTGCCTGCAAATTATAGCATATGAGGTCTATGCATGGGAAATATATGCACCATAAGGAAGAAAAGCATTGAATTTAAAGCAGAGAACGCCTGAATTGCAGACAAAAAACATAAATTTATCAGAAAAAAGCATAAGAAATGATGTAAATTACAATGATTTAATGATATAATATCTAAAATGGTGATGAAGAGGAGGAAATACAAATGAAGTGGTATGAACGTCAAAAACAAATGTATGCTCAGAAAAACCAAAATCAAACTCCCAAACAGCCGCAGCAAACAGCAGCGAATACTCAGGCACAGGAGCAGGAGATCATTCAGCCACAGGTAAATGCGGAAGCACAATCTGCACAAAGTTCCTATGGCAACGATGCTTTTGACGAAATGCTGAAGGAAGATAACTATCAGGCATATGAACAGGAGCCGTCTTATCAGGATACGCAGAGTTATGAAGCAATACAGGACCAAAGGGATCATCAGCCTTATGAGAATACCCAAAGCTATCAAGAAGATGAATCCTATGAGCAAACGCAATCCTATGCGGAAAGGAGTTATCAGCGTTCTCAGTTTACAGCCAATCAAAACAAATCAAGTGGTGAGGACACAACAACCATTTCCAAGAGTACCGTTATCCACGGTAATATCGAAGCAGACGGAGATCTAGTCATACAAGGGCATGTACAAGGTGATATTCTGTGCAATGCCAACTTATCCATCTATGGGATTGTCGAAGGAACCATCAGCTGTAACAATGCTTATTTGGATAATGCGATTGTTGTCGGTGACATCGGCTGCGGAGGTAATATGCAGGTGAGTGAAAGTTCCACAATCAATGGCAATGTAGAGGCGTTTGAGTTGCTCAACGGTGGACGCATCAAGGGTAATGCGATGGTTTCCGAGGGTGTGAAATTCCTATCGACCAGTGCGATCGTCGGTGATGTCAGCGCCAATGATATACAGGTAAAGCGAGGCGCGGTCATCCAAGGTAATATCATCATCCGTCAGGAAGTATATTTTAACGAAAACTAAAAACTGTCCTTGTGACAGTTTTTCTTTTAACATCTTTTTTCCCTTCAGAAGGAACTTTCTTTTACAAGGATTGCTTTTTATATGAAAATGCTTATGGTTTTATAATCCTGCGATATAGATCGATCCTATGAATCTTCTCCTTACATGCACGCTTTCCTACTGAACATCCTTTTCCTCTTGCGCTTGTAATTGTTTCAGCAATGTGTCTGCATCTGCTGTAATAATGCGGGATAGCGTGGATCTTCCTTCAAAAAAGCCAGTTCATCACTTTGAATACTACGCACCAATACGCTTTTACATTGGCGGTTAAACTCGTCGGAAAATGGCATTTTCTTTAAATGAAGAAACAGGATGCGATCCTCTTGAACAGGCACATCAAAGCAGTTCAACATTTGTTCAAGCAGATCCAACGCCACAGAGCGATCCTGCCTTGCGATTGCTGTTTCAAAAGAAACAAGCAGGTGCGGATAAGACCATACGCCTGTCATAACGCAAAGTTGGCGAATTACCTCACTTAATCCATCTGCTGTCTCCAAGCAATTCTGTCTACGCCGCAGTTCCATCAGCTGCTGTATTTTAAGGATCACTTGATTCACTAACTCAAACAGTAATTCCTCACACAGCACTTCTGCCTTCTTATACTCTCCTTGCGATAAAAACAACTGAAGTTTACCCTGATCGCTATTTTGCACCTTGTTTGTGCTGATCTGCGTCAACAGCTCCCTTGCCCTAGTAAAATCTTCCTTACGCAGATAATGACGGATCAAACGTTCCTTTCCTTCATCAGAAACTGCAACCTCCTTACTTTCACTCACCACTTCATACCAATCCAAGATCTGCTTTTCCATGTATGCATACCTGACGGTTTTCCTCTTATCATCATACAGCTTGCTCATCAATGCATCTGCACATGCCAAGCGCAGCCTCTCACAATCGGGAAAGGCAAATAACTGATCCTGAGCATAGTCAAACGCCCTCTTCACATCTTCAATTTGCGTCAGCGGCTGGACAAGTGCCGCAATCTCCTTCTCATTCAGCACATCATGAAAGGATAGCAATGTGTTCAAATCGGTATGGAACACCCGTGCCATGATCGGCAACAATTTGATGTCAGGATATGCAAATCCGCGTTCCCATTTACTGATGGCAGCGTGGGACACATGCAAGCGATCAGCCAATTCCTCCTGTGTCATCCCTCTGCTTTTACGATAATATTTGATTTTATCATTCAATTCCATTTGCGTGTCTCCTTTCTCTTGCATTTAGTATAGCAAAGCCAAGTTCCAACCTCAATGGAATATTATTCACATTTTAATGACATTTTGAAACCAATGGTTTCATTCATGTATAAAAGTGCAATTAAATTGTCATCATTTCTATTAACATTATTCTGTTTTTCACAAAACCTCTCTGATTGTCTACTATATTTTATGTTTTCGCATTATTTTTTCCTTATTTATATAATCTTTATTTTATAAGATCAAAAGGCGATCCATGCATGCTAGACGCTGATCCCTTACTTAGGTGAAGCACAGGCGATCAATTAGAAATGATATAATCGCCTGCAATCATCGCTCTCTTGCATGGATTGACTCAATTAAAATAATCACTCTCCTGCAATGATCGCTTTCCCTTATCGCTTATCATGATTTTCACTCCTGTTGAAAATAAAAAAGCGATGCAGATACTTGCACCGCCAATCAAACAGATCTTAAAGAAATCACCTTTATGCCCATTGGTTTTGATTTCATTGTTATGTTTACTTTCATGGAGGAAGCTCTGTTTTATTTAGTTAGCATAAACTAACTCTAGGTAGAGTATACACGATTCCTACAAGATATGCAAGTATTATCTGTTCTTTTAGGCTCTTTTTTCTTGTTCCTCCTTGTATTCTTTCCTTATATATTCTACAATATTCCTGCTTATAAAATGTCATACATCGATGAGATGAAAAAGGAGAAATGATTATGAAATATCCAAATCATGAGGATTTCAAAGCCATCCGACCGTGGTTGATCCTTGTTACATATGCACTGCTGCTGGCGGCATTCCTATTTCGCTTCGATTCATTTGCATCCACGCTGTACTCTTTGATCGGCATGTTTCAATCGATGCTGTATGCCATTGGTTTCGCCTTTGTGCTCAATGTCGTCATGGTACGAGTGGAAAAACTATTAAAACGCATCATCAAGGAGCATTCCTTTCTCTACCGTATGATCCGCGGCATCTCCATAGCCCTGTCGCTGATCATCGTATTCGGCATCCTGATTTTCATGTTCAGCATCATTGTACCGCGCATTGGAGAAAGCCTCATGCAGTTGCTAAACAATCTCTCTGATTTTTTCGTTGGATTGATCAATAATATCGATGATGTACTGATATCGCTGAATATCGATTATCGCTTGACCGATATATCACAGATTCAGGATCTATTGAATATGCGAAGCATGGATTGGGCGAATATATCCTCCCATGCTTTAAATTTCCTTTCGCACAGCGCCGGTGGCATCTGGGATAATGCAATGTCCTTCACTGCTCAGTTTGCGGTTATTTTTACCGGTTTTATGTTTTCCCTTTATCTGCTTTCCAGTAAGGAGAGCTTTATCCGTCAAACCCGCAAAGTAGTCGTTGCGGCTTTTGGCAGACAGCGTTCCGAAGTGATATTTACATGGGGCAGTAAGGCCAATCAAATATTCTCCAGCTTTATTACTGGACAACTGGTAGAAGCAGGAATCCTTTGGATCTTATACTTTATCACAATGAATCTGTTTCACTTCCCCTATCCCGAACTGATCTCCACCTTGATCGCAGTATGCTCATTGGTGCCGGTATTCGGTTCCATGTTTGCGATGAGCATCGGTGCGATTCTGATCTTGTCACAGGATTTTTGGACCTCCGTGCTGTTTATCTGTTATTATGGGTATTATTGTCGATCTTTGTCTTTGGCGCTCAATTTGGCATCATCGGAATGCTTTTGGCAGTCCCGACAACCGCTTTCTTCTATACCTTATTTGCCCATATCATCAACCGGATTTTGCAGCAGCGCCATTTACATGTCACGACAACCGAGATCATCTCTCTAAAGGAGGAGAACCCCTCGGCACCCTTTTCACCGTCAGCAAAAAATGATGATCCCACAGAAAATGATGATGGATCGCAGCGTATTGCATGATATGCTGATGATGAGGTGCAGGCATTTCCTTATGATACAATAAAGAGCACTCTTTCTATAACCCTAGAAAGCAGTGCTCCTTTTATACTTGTCATTCATTCAAATAAGATCTTCCTTTGCTTCATTGCCCAATAAGACCATACGGAATGAAAATAACAGATTATTTTTTGATCGCATCAATCGGACGCTGTCTGGCAATACGTAAAATTGGAATAAAACTTGCGATAAATGCGATCGCCATCACGATGATGATCAACAACAGCGGCTGTCGTATGGTAACGATCACCGGCGATATCAGCATACCAACGGAATCCATCGCAAATACATTAACGAAATGAGCCAATATATACAAGGCAATGACGGTTATCACATAAGAGATCAATGCCAAGATCAATGCTTCCCAAACAAAGATCTTCATCACATCTTTACTGCGAGCTCCAATCGAACGAAGAATGCCAATCTCTTTTTTCCGATAGGCAATCGACACAACGATGAAATTCATCATCAATGCCCCGGCAAAAGCAAAGAATGCGATACTTGCGACTAGGAATACCTTCGTCGCAAACTGTGCGAATCCCTGCACACTGTTCACATCATCGCTTGCGATTGTATGGGCGCTGAATTCCTCATCACTTGGAAATTGCTTTAATGTCTGACGCAGCTGTGCACCTTCCTTATACATTAACAGCTCTCCGATATAAAACGGATCAGTGATCAGCGGCTCTACCAGTTCTCGACTGGCATATGACACCGCATTTTGCAAATTATCATAATCTTCGGGAAGAATCACTCCCTTGACAATGACTTCCTGATCGATCAGCGCATGATAAGAGATCGGCAAATCGTTGTAGAGCAGTGTGACTTGTTTTCCGATGATGCGATTTGCCAAATCCTTGATCATCTCTTCTTTTTGCGCATCACTTTTCAAATAAAAGTTCTCATCATAAATTCCCATTCCACCGTCAAAAAAGGAAGATAATGTCGCTACATCCCACAGCACCTCATTTTTCTTTAATTCTGTGAGCGTGCGCATCTGTTTCCCATCATAATAACTGGTTTCTCCCTTAGGATAAGTCAATCCGATCGACCCTACAATTCCTTCATCGCTGTTGAATTGCAGCAAGCCGCTCTGGTTTTGCAGAATCTCTTCCTTTTCCAAATTCAGGCTTTTCACAAAACCATCCTTCACAAAGAGCTGCTCGCTGTTTTGATTGACTATACTGGAAAAGCGGCGATATAATGTGTAATCCTCACTGCTCAGCTGTGAGAGGGTCATATCTTTCAATGCATGATAATCATCAAAGTCCTGCTTGATGATCGCAACGACACGGACCTCACGATTCACGAGATGCAAACTCGCTTGATCAATGATCTCCTCATACGATGTAAAACGCTTCGTCTCTCCTTCCTCATTCGCAATTCCATAGGTGAGGATCAGATCCGCCAAATAGGAGGAGATCGCTACCTCATTGGTATTCTTGGGAAATGATCCAATCACATCCTCCATATGCAAATCATCAAAGCTGTTCATCTCGGCAAGGCGAAAGCGAGTACAAGCACTCTCAAATGCAGTAGGCTCTGTGGCATATATTCCCATATGATTCAAGTTAATCGTATAGCTTTGCGAATCATACACCTTGGCGACGTTCCCGTTGATCTCATTCATCAGCTTTGTCGCCTGATCCTTGTGGATCTCACTTAAATTATCCTGCCAACTGAAATACGTATAGCCATCCTCATCTACTGCTTGACGCCGAACGCCGACAAGATATTCCCCTTGATCGTTCATTGCCTTATATTGCGCATCTACTGAATTAAAGCAGCCGACACTATCGGAAAGCGCCAATGTCAACAAGGCAAAACTAGTCAATAAAATGGTAAAGATCATCCGCAGCTTCTTATGCCGCAAACAGGTGATTCCCAAATGAAAGCTATCTTTAAAAGGCAAATGAGATTTGATTGGAACAAAGCTACTCGTATCCTCCGCCACTTCAGGATTTGTATTTTCAATGACTCTGCCATCCGCAAAACGAATGATATGATCGGCATAGCGCTCAGCGGAGTCCTCATCATGACTGACGACAATCACGAGTTTTTCCTGTGACAGCTCCTTTAACGTGTCAAAGATCTCCTTGCCGGTCGTACTGTCAAGAGCGCCGGTAGGTTCATCTGCCAACAGGATCTGCGGACGTTTGATCAACGAGCGGGCGATGGCCACACGCTGCTTTTGTCCTCCGGACAATTCATTGGGATAGCGATTTCCATATCCGGATAATCCAACACTCTTTAAAATCTGCTCGATTTCCTGTTCACTCGGTTCCTTCTGTTGAAGCTGTAAGGACAAAGCGATATTTTTCTCGATCGTATATTCCTCGATCAGATAGAACTCCTGAAAAATAAAACCGATATACGTATTGCGGTAAGCGTCATAGTCCGCCTTGGTAAAGGTTTTAGAGCTCTTACCATGCAAGATGATCTCACCCTCATCCGCCTGATCCAATCCTCCGATCACATTCAATAAGGTAGATTTACCGGAGCCGCTTTTTCCTAGAATGAATACCATTCCCTTTTGCGGAAATTTCAGGCTGACATCCTGTAATGCGTTTGTTTTAATGCCTTTGCTTGTTTTGTAGGTTTTTGAAACATGTGATAGTTCCAACATATTACATCTTCCTTTCTGTACCATTTGCACTAAGTATACTAATACACTAATACATAAAAGAAGTTTTGTCAATAGTTTTTGCTTATTTTTTATTCGCCTATGTGAAAGTTAGATGGAATTGCGGCATATGCGCCATGATGTGTAATAATTTTGCGATTTCATCATCCTTTTTATGAAGCAAGCAAAAAAAAGAAATGCAAAACTGCATTCCTCAAGAGCCACATGGGCTGATCTGACAAGCGTGCGTATAAACATCCGTATAGTTGATGGTCATTTTATAGGCTCCATCAATCACATTTACCGTTATTTCAAAAAATCTCTCATAAGCAGGACCGATGATCGCATTCTTGATTTTACTGCCTCTGGTGCCGATCCCTTCCTGATAATACACATCTACCTTTTCCCCTTCGATCGCAGCGATTTTTTCACGTATTTGCGCAATCGTCATTTCCTGCGTCATCAATTCGTCATCCATGATTTCACCTTTGTCTTTCTGCTTCACCTTGCAGGAAGCATGCGCTTCTTTGCCATGCGAATGCACATATTATATCACAAATGCGGATGCTTTTCCAAACTTACTGAATGCTCCCTCATCGTCTTCCATATGCCTTATCACTTCCATATCCTGCATCTTATTG
>CANPNQ010000002.1 GCA_947575425.1 uncultured Erysipelotrichaceae bacterium | reverse complement strand
ACAATAGAATAAAGAAAAAAGATTTGAAGTACTTCATGCAAAATGGTATCATAATAGAAGAGGTGATTCTATGGCAAGATGGCACTCCTTATTGGAATATTTTCAATTTCCATTGAAGATCTTGTTTTTTGCGACAATCTTGCTTGGCGTAGGCAATTCAATTCTCAATCCCAACATTACTTATTTATGGAATGTGGAAAATGAGATTGTCATAATGATTTGTGAAATGATGCGCTATTGCGGCGGGTTTTTAATCAAGATTTTTCCCTTGTTGGTATTTCTTGTCGTTATGAATCGAAAATTTGAGGATTCCGCACCGGTATTCATCGGTTTTGTATCATATATCATTATATCGCTTGTCATTCTTTTTTTGGAGAATACAGATGCGGCCAGTTATTTTTATGATAATTTATTGGGAATACGAATTAGCTTTGATTCTACCAGCATATTCAAAGAAATGGTACGCATTCCTTATAATACCGGTATTTTCTCATTGCTGGCGGCATATGGGATCACCATGTATGGTTATTTAAAATCGCGTCATTATACAATGCATGGAATCCTGTCTTTTATCGACCATGATGCATGGGCTATGATCCTGTGCGGCTTGTTAAGTGTGGCTTGTGGTATTGTCTTTGCTTATGGATGGCCTTTGGTGATCCATATCATTAATTATTTTCATGAATATTTGGCAGGCGATCTGTTAAACCCGATGAATTTGTTTTTATATGGTATGGGAGAGCGGTTATCGGCGATTTTCGGTTTACAGGAGATACCGCGCAATGCATTTTGGCTAAGTGAGTTAGGCGGTACCGCAACGGATAATTTCGGTGTGCTTTATCAGGGCGATGTCAACACATGGTATGCCTATCAGAACCTGCATATCGTGACAGCGAATGCCGGACACCTCATTACCCCGTATTATATTATCAATTTGTTTTTAATGCCGGGATTCTTATTGGGGTATTATTCTTTGGTACATAGCGGAAAAGACAAAAGGCGATATTTACCGTTCTTTATCCTCGCGCTTGCCTTATCCATCGTATGTGGGAATGCGTTTCCGATCGAAGTAATGATGCTGATTCTGTCACCGATGCTGTATGTATTGTATCTTTTTACCGTTGGTTTTCTATATGCGGGATGTGAGATGATGGGGGCGGCGATCGGCTTTTGGTTCAAGGGTTCGCTCAGTTCGACAGCCGGGACGCTGATGGTCGCCAATCCCGGTTCTTTGCTGGATTTGTTTCCCTGCTTCCGTAATCCCGATCTGACCTATTCGTTGAGTGTGATTGCCGGATTTGGATGTGCTGTATTTATTTTATTTTTCTTTGCGACACGCTTATATTTCGGACGTTTTGCGATCGGGTTGTTTCATTTCAGCGATGCCAATGAAGTATCGGATCGCATTGTGAAGGCGTTAGGCGGTTTGGATAACATACGCACGATAACATCAACTCCAGATAAATTGACTGTGGCGTTGGCGCAGCGGGATAAGGTAAGCTTTGATCAGCTGCGGGAGGAAGGCGCCTATCTGATTTTGGAATCCAAGGAAGGCTATCTTATTCGCTTGGGCAACCTTTCCACCATTGTCGCTAAGACGATCAAAAAGCGATTAAAGAAGAAGGAAAAGGCAGCTTTGGAGTAAGCATTGTCTGAAAAGGAAATCAAAAGAAAAAGGGATTTTCATTATATAAACTGGAAGTACCAAACGGTGGTGCAAAAAGAGTTAAGGATAACGGATACGCAATCGAAGAATCGGTACGATATACTGTGGAGCGTTTTATGAATGATGGAGCCTTGGAATCTATTTGAATTGATGAAAGAGGTTCCTTTGTGAGAGTGTGAAGGTTAAATATAAATCAAGACATTGGCAATCCTGCGTTGTACTTGTGATTGGCAATGCTTTTTTTATGAGGAAGAAGATCAAGCTGTTGAATTGCTATATTGAATTAAGGATCACTAGAAAAAAAGAATACAATACAAGAGAGGAAAAGTGCCGGTTATATTTCCTGTATGTCAATGTAAATTTCCTATGGAATCATGACAAAACATGTCTTTTTTTGGTATAATATATTCCTGAAACGGAAGTGATATTCTTGAGTGAAACAACTGTGGTAAGAGGGAAATATACACCTATGATGAACCATTACCTAGAAATTAAGGAGAGGCATCCGGATGCCATTGTTTTTTATCGTTTGGGTGATTTTTATGAGATGTTTTTTGAAGATGCAAAAACAGCTTCCAATGAATTAGATCTTGTTTTGACAGGGAGAAGTGCCGGAGTGGAGGAACGAGTTCCGATGTGTGGGATTCCGTTCCATGCGGCTTCCGGATATATTCAAAGACTCATTCAAAAGGGCTATAAGGTAGCAATCGTCGAACAGCTGGAAGATCCTGCATTGGCAAAGGGACTCGTCAAGAGAGATGTCATTAAAGTGGTGACACCGGGGACGATCATGGAGGAAAGCAGCGATGAAAAGACATCAGTCTATATCGCATCCCTATATGATTTTCAGTATGGACTGGCGATTGTGCTATGTGAAATGACAACCGGAGAGCTGCGGGCGCAGATCATCGATAAGCAGGTAAAATGATTGAGGAAATGCAGGGGATTACGGTATCTTTTGAAACAGATCATATATGTAAGGATTCCTACGTGCATTTATTAAGCGATATTGCGGATGATCGGATCAAGCGCAGCTTTGCGACATTGACCAATTATTTAAGTGAAACACAAAAGCGAAACATGGCACATTTACAGCCGGTAGTACAGTTGCAGGAAACGGATTTCTTACAGATGGATTTTCATACCAGATCAAACTTGGAGTTGACACAGAGCTTAAGAACCAACTCCAAAAGTCAAACGCTGTGGAGTTTTTTGGATCATTGTCAAAGCTCCATGGGATCGCGATTGTTAAAGAAGTGGATCACATATCCACTCGTAAAGGAAGCACAGATCAATCAGCGGTTGGATGCGATTGAATTTTTAAATGATAATTTCATTACCAAGGATGAGCTGCGAGAGCATTTGGGCAATGTATATGACTTAGAGCGATTGAGCGCAAGAGTGGCATATGGGAATGCCAATCCACGGGATATTCTGCGCTTTGTGAAAACACTGGAGCATGCGCCGATGATCTTGGAAGCCTTCCAAGGGTGTGGCAGCTACGAGGAATTTCATCAGGTGGATCCCTGCCATGCACTATATCAGAAGTTGGAGGGCGCGATCGTAGAAGAACCGCCATTGAACCTAAAAGAAGGCGGCGTATTTGTCGATGGATATCACAAGGAATTGGATGAACTTCGTTCCATCAGTAAAAATGGAAAACAATGGATCTTGGAGTTAGAGACCAAGGAGCGGGAACGTACCGGAGTAAAATCATTAAAGATCAGCTATAATCGGGTATTCGGATATTATATCGAAGTGACGAAGAGCAATTTGTCACAAATCAAAGAGGAATATGGCTATGTGCGGAAACAGACCCTAGCGAATGCGGAACGCTTTGTTACCGCGGAGCTAAAGGAACAAGAGGATGCGATTGTACATGCACAGGAGCGCAGTGTTCGCTTGGAAAACGAATTGTTTCAGGATTTGTTAAATCAGATTAAGGTATATATATCGAAGCTTCATGATTTGGCAAATGTCTTGGCAACGATTGATGTGCTGTATGCATTATCGGAGGTGTCCAGTGAAAACGGATATACAAGACCAAGCTTCCATCAGGAACACAGGATTTGTTTGACAGAGGCAAGACATCCGATTCTTGAACAGATGATGAAAAAAACAAGTCGTTATGTTTCCAATGATCTGTGTATGGATCAGGATAATTCCATTTTGATGATAACCGGACCGAATATGGGAGGAAAATCCACATATATGAGACAGACCGCCTTGATTGTGATCATGGCGCAGCTTGGCTGCTTCGTGCCCGCAAGAAATGCCAAATTACCGCTCTTTGATCAGATTTTTACAAGGATTGGGGCGAGTGATGATATCATGTCGGGACAATCGACCTTTATGGTGGAAATGAACGAAGCCAATCATGCGCTTCAGCATGCCACTGCGGATTCCTTGATCCTGTTTGATGAGATCGGCAGAGGTACCTCAACATATGATGGAATGGCATTGGCACAGGCAATGATCGAATATATCGAACAAACGATACATGCAAAGACACTGTTTTCTACGCACTATCATGAACTAACACAGCTGGCAGATACGCATCCGGGAATTCGCAATGTTCATGTGGAGGTTTACGAAGAGGATGAACACGTGACATTTTTATATCGTGTGAATGAGGGAAAAGCGGATAAATCCTATGGCATCAATGTCGCAAGGCTGGCAAAGCTTCCGGAGGCTGTTTTAACTCGCTCGCAGCAAATCCTCAGCTATTTGGAGACACAAGATCAGGGAATAAGCGAACTTCCATATAAGAATAACGAAACGATCATGATGGAAAAAAGTGATCCCAAGGCTGAAGCATTAAAGGAAAAACTCTTACAAGTCAATGCCGAACAGATGACACCCATCGAGGCGCTATTATTTGTCAATGAAATGAAAGCATTGGTGTCATAAACGCAAAGATATCGCTCTGTGGTATCGCTGTTGATAATTCGATAGAAGAATAGGAAGCAAATAGAAGATAAAAAGGAAAAGATAGAGAAGCTCTGTGATTGGCAGAGCAGTGATCCAGAAAAGTCAATCAAATCGGGAAAGCACAGGTGATTTTATGGGTAGGATCCATCGATTGGATGAGCATTTAAGCAATATGATCGCAGCCGGTGAGGTAGTAGAGCGACCGGCGGGTATCGTCAAGGAGCTGATTGAAAACAGCATTGATGCCAAAGCCACAAGCATTGAGATCCAAATCACACAGGGAGGCATTGATAGCATTTTAATCAGTGACAATGGGATCGGTATGGATGAGGAGGATGCTCAGCTTGCCTTTGAGCGTCATGCCACCAGCAAGCTGAAGGAATAAGCAGATCTGGGGCATATAACCACTATGGGCTTTCGTGGAGAGGCGCTCCCTTCCATCGCGGCAGTATCACAGGTACGGATGCGCACCAATAACGGAAAACAAAGCACTGAGGTGTCGATTCAATACGGACAAAATAAAGAAGTGCATCCAAGCGCTGCGCCACATGGTACCAGCATTGAAATCCGTAATTTATTTCAAAAGACGCCGGCACGCTTTAAGCATTTAAAGCGTCCGCAATATGAATTTTCACTGATCGCTGATATTGTGCAGAAATTTGCATTGGCGCATCCGGAGATTTCGTTTTATCTTTCACATGATGGCAAGGAGATCTTTCAAACCAAAGGCAGTAATCACTTACAAGAGGTACTGATGCAGATCTATGGCAGAGAGATTGCCAAAAGTGCCATAGAGATTGATAATAGTGATTATGATTATCAGATCAGCGGCTATATCGTACAGCCGAATTTCAATCGTGCGACAAAATATTATATGACTTTATTCATCAATCATCGCATGATTCGCAACTATCATTTACAGAAGGCGATCATGGATGCATACAGTGCTTATATGCCAAAGGATCGTTATCCGATCGCAGTATTGAATATCGATATGGATGCACAAATAGTGGATGTCAATGTACATCCATCTAAGTGGGAAATACGTTTATCCAAGGAAAAACAGCTGGAGAAATTATTGTATCAGACGATTGATCTAGCGCTCAAGAAAAAACTTCAAGTGGTACAGGCGGAGATAAAAGAACCGCGGGAAAAGGTGGAAATGGCAGAGCTGGATTTTACGTATCAACGTGATCCGCTGGTAAAAAAACTTCATCAGGAGGTCAATGAGGGATTCACAAAGCCACAAGAACTCCCATCGCTGGATTTTGACAAAATTCGCCAAAAAATGATGGAAACGGTTCCACAAAAAAAGGCGGAGGCTGTCGAAATCGAAGAGAAAATTCCGATGGTGGAGGAGCCGGAATTACAATATCCGCAAAAATCAAGACCCAATATTACAAAAGTGGAGTATAATAAAAATGACTGCCTTATTTCCCTGAATAAAAGAGATATTTCCCAAGAGAAGAATGGTGACGAATCTGCATGGAATTTTCAAAAAACAGAGGAAAATGAGGAGAAAATAGCGAAAGAGATCGAAGGAAAGGATGCGGGAATCACGCCGAAGCCAAAGAATCAGTCGCTGCCGCAAATGGAGGTTATCGGTCAGTTTCACAACAGCTATATCCTCGCTCAGGGAGAGGGCGGTCTCTATATCATCGACCAGCATGCGGCACAGGAGCGCTACCACTATGAGGTAATTCAAACAGCGATTCTTTCCGGAAATAAGGATACACAGCCATTGTTAATTCCCATTACGATTGAGGTGGATGGCGCAATCACCGCCCGAATGGAGGAATTGAATGAGGCGATGTCATTGCTTGGCTTGCAATTTGAATTGTTTGGAAATAATGCATTGGTTGTTCGTGATCTTCCTTTGTGGATGCAGGATACCAATGAGGTCGCATTCCTACAGGATCTGATTGATGTATGGCACAAGGAGGAAATACTCAGTGAAGAAAAACTTCGTCATTTGACGATCGCTACCATGGCGTGCCATTCCTCGATTCGTTTTCATCGTTCACTGACGATGGAGGAGATGAAACAGGTAATCCGTGATTTGGAGAAGTGTGAACAGCCCTTTCATTGTCCCCATGGTCGTCCCACCTTTATTTGTCTCAGTGATAAACAGCTCATTAAGGAATTTTTGAGGTAAGCACATGAAAAAGAAAGTTTTGGTCATTAGCGGAGCCACTGGTGTCGGAAAGACATCGTGCAGTATTGACTTGGCAAAGCAATTTCAAGGAGAGATCATCAATGGGGATGCCATGCAGGTATATCAGGGATTGGATATCGGGACCGCAAAAATCACAAAGGAAGAAATGGAAGGGATTGCGCATCATCTGATTGATTGTTTTCCTTATACGTATTCTTATAATGTGAAAATCTTTCAGGAAATGGCAAGAGCGATGGTGGATGAGATCACTGCACGGGGGCATTTACCGATCGTATGCGGGGGAACAGGGTTATATATCAAATCCTTATTGTATGATTATACCTTTGAGATTCAGGAAAAGGATGAAGATTTCCTGTCGTTTCTTTCCACTTTAAGCAATGCGCAGCTATATGCAATTTTGACGCATGTGGATAAGGAAGCCTGTGAAACGATTCACCCCCATAATCGTCAGCGATTGATTCGTGCCATAGAAATGGCGCACAGCGGAAAGCGCAAAAGCGACGTGATTCGCTCGCAGGCACATGAAATGCTTTATGATGCCTATATCATAGGCTTGGACATGGATCGTACACATTTATATGAGCGTATTGATAAAAGAGTGGAACAGATGATAAAGAACGGTTTGTATGAGGAAGTGAGCGAACTGCTCAAGCAGGATCCACACATATGGGAGAGAGGCTGCTTTCAATCCATTGGTTATAAGGAGTGGAAGGATCATTTCCAAAATGGAGCTTCCATGGAGGATTGTATCAAAGCAATTCAAAAAAATACCCGCAATTTTGCGAAGCGACAATATACTTGGTTTCGCAATCAGCTGCCGATGCATTGGTACAATGTGGAGGAGAGTGACTGGAGGGAGCGACTGCTTGCGGATATTCGTGCTTGGAAAACACAGTAAAAGGAGAAATGACAGATGGAGCTGGATTATTTTGACGAAGCGAGAAAATGCTCGAAATGTCAGGTTGTGACGTATTGTGATCGCTGTCCGATCTGTGGAAAATTGCTGCCAAGAAGCAGCTATGCGATGGGAAAGCGAAAGCATAAACTGTTAACAAAAGGAGAGGAAGTCGTATCACAGCCGAAAAATCATGAAGTACACAGAGGACATATAAAAGAGCGCATCATGGAAGCGAGACAAACACAGACAAATACCGTTGAAGCCTTTCATAAAGCAGGAAATAAGAATCGGCAGACAAAGCGAAATATGGATGATTTGATTGGTCTAAAACTGGATAATAGCTCCCATAGGAGGCAATCTCGGTCGCAGAATGCCGGCTTGATGATATGGATAGGCTTCGTGGCGATTGCCATTTGTATCGGTATAGGGATCAGTGTGCGTCAATATTTGTCGAATGATACATGGGAGGAAACGGAAGAAACCAATGAGTTCTATCTGGAAAAGCTTGAGCTTTTTCTTGATCCAGTGAATCCAAAGGCGCAGATTTATGAGGAGATAGATCTTTCTCATGTCATGTATGCGGAGTACGATGATACGATCCGAGCATATGTCAAGCATAAGCAAAATGAATGTCGCTATGTCGATATGGAATTTTACGCAGAGGGAGAAAAAGTCGCTTCTCAATATGGTGTCGTATTGATGCCCTATGAGAATATAGATTATGACATGGATGCCAATGGTATTCCTGATACCTATGAGCTGACAGACAGCGGAACATGTGGAATCGGTGTCACAGCGCCGGATTTTACTTACCAAACCTATTGGGGATTTGATATGATGTCTGTAGCTATCGAGGAGGAAGTCACCCAGAGCGATGTGGAAATACTGGTGCGTTATTTATATGAAGCAAGCAAATATCGTGATCAGGATCAGATCAAAACGATGCTGGTTTATCTGAACAATGGCAATAGCTATTCTATTACCTTGGCAGATGGGAAGGCGACAGGTATTTACAGCGGAAGCAGTTACGATGGTTTTCATCCGATAGAAATATCGATTTCATAATTGGAAGAAGTAAAAAGCAATTTGGGAAATAGGCAGAAAGTATCATAAAAAGACAAAAAAATCCTTTTATATCGGGATTCTTAGAAGCAACTAATCGGGAAATACAAAAGAAGAAAACAGAAATGAGATAAAAAACGACAAACACCAATAGGATGGATCATAAGTGTGGGAACGGTTTCACACAAAAGGAGATCTTTTCCTTTCTCGTAATACAAACATAAGATCGATCCAAAGAGATAGCGGGGTGATTCCATGGAAACAGCGAAACAGCGAACAGAGTTATTATTGGGAAATCATGCATTACAACGATTGTCTGAAACAAGCATCATGGTTGTGGGCGTCGGGGGTGTCGGCTCCTATTGTGCGGAAGGCTTGGCACGCTGTGGAGTGGGGACCATTCATCTAGTCGATAAGGACCTCATCTCCCCCAGCAATTTGAACCGCCAGATTCATGCGCGTTATGAAACAATCGGCAAGGATAAATGTGAAATGATGAAACAGCGCATTCTCTCTTATCAGAAGGAATGTCAAGTCATCACGCATTCATTATTTTACGATGGCAGTCAAAATGAGGAATTATTCCATGAACCAATCGATTTTGTCGTGGATGCGATTGACACGATCTCTGCGAAATTGGAGCTGATTCGCTATTGCTTAACCCATGACATTCCTTTTATTTCCAGTATGGGGATGGCCAATCGCTTGGATCCGACCAAGATCTTGATTACCGATCTAATGAAAACAACCTACGATCCGCTAGCCAAAATGATGCGCTCACAAGTAAGGAAACAAAATATCAAAGGAAAGATTCCGGTGGTATTTTCGATAGAACAGCCGATCAAACAAAATCAGATGGTCGATGTGTTGGGAAAAACACGCAAGGATCGCATTCCACCTGCAAGCTCTCCTTTTGTGCCAAGCGCTGCCGGTTTGGCCGCCGCTTCTTATGCGGTACGCTATTTGTGCGAGCATAAGCAATAACTATATAAAATGGAAGCTATACTTCAAACGATGGAACACGAATGGAAAAAGAAGACGATCCATCATATTAGCATCCCTCCATAAACGATAAAAAAACGGTGAAATCGCTCACCGTTTTTTTGCGGACAAGCCGCTATATAACAAAGGGAAAGGAGTTCCCTTTCTATTATGATATGCACAAAATAAAATTTTATACAAAAGAAATGAAAAATCGTGCATATGTATGATTTTCCTTAGGCAATCAAAGGGAAAGCATGATATAATGTTACCGTTATGAGGAGCGATTTTATGCGAAAGGGTTTGTTAATTACCTTTGAAGGAAATGATGGATCAGGAAAGACGACCATTTCCAAGCGGGTATATGAAGCGTTAAAGGAAAAAGGCTATCCCGTGATCTATACAAGAGAGCCGGGGGGCATTGATATTGCGGAACAGATTCGCCGTGTGATCTTAGACCCTGCCAACACAGCGATGGATGCGCGCACAGAGGCGTTACTGTATGCCGCAAGTCGCCGCCAGCATTTGGTAGAAAAAATCATACCGGCACTGTCAAAGGGGGAGATTGTATTGTGTGATCGCTTTGTGGACAGCTCACTTGCCTATCAGGGAGTCGGCAGAGGGATTGGGATGGATGCGGTTTGGAAGATCAATGAATTTGCGATTGAGGGTCATATGCCGGATGCGACAATCTTCTTATCCATTCCCTTAGCGCTTGGGTATCAGCGAGTCGCAGATCGTGGAAATTTGGATCGCATGGATCAGGAAAGCCTTATGTTTCATGAAAAAGTAGCACAAGGCTATGAGCAGGTAAAGGAGCGCTTTTTGGATCGTATGGAAATCATTGATGCAAGTCAGGATGTGGACAGCGTGAGTGATCAGGCGCAACGGGCATGTGAAAGGATCATCGCTGCGTTATGGTAAAGGAACAGCTTGCCAAGGAACAGCCGATCGTTTATCAGACGCTGGCACATGCCTTAAAAACAAACAAGCTCGCTCATGCCTATTTGTTTCATGGACCAAAGGGAACCGGCAAGCTGGATTGTGCATGCTTGCTTGCCCAAAGCTTGGTTTGCGCCCATCGTGATTCCGATGGCTTTGCTTGTGAACAATGCGAGGAATGCATGCGAATCAAGAATCAAAGCTTTGCGGATATGCGTGTTTTGGATGGCAGTCAGGAGTCGATCAAAAAAGAAGAAGTCCTAAAGCTCCAGCAGGCATTTCATAAGACAGGCTTGGAGCATACGGGAAAGCGCGTCTATATTGTGAATTGTGCGGAGCATGCGACACCAGAGGCGCTCAATTCTCTATTAAAGTTTTTGGAAGAGCCGGCAGAGGATATGAATGCGATTCTACTGGCAGAACAGTTGGATCGTCTTTTACCGACAATCATCTCCCGCTGTCAACCGATCCGCTTTCGTCCATTGAGCCGGGAAGCGTGTTTTGCATTGGCAAAAACGCAGCTGCCTTGTTTGGATGCCTATTTGTTAAGTGGAATGGTCCATAATCAGAAAGGAATGCAGGACGCCTATGAAAGCGAGGAGTACCAGCATGCTTTCTACCTGTTTCAACAGTTTCAAGGAGCGTTTCGTCAAAGTCCTTATGATGCTTTGGCAATGCTGCTGAAGGAAGGCATGGATGGAAAAAAGCGGGATGGCAAGCAATGCATGCGCTATTTTTTGGAAATGCAGATGATCTTGTATAAGGATCTCATACAAGGAAGCACGCTTTGTGAGGATCATGGGTATCAGCAGATGCTTCAATCCTATCAGGGATGCGGCTATCCTTATGGAGCATGGCTGGAGATCCTATTAGAAACAAGGGATAAATTATGGAAATCGGTAAATCTGACGCTATTATGTGATCAGATGATCGCTTTGATGAAGGAGGTACTATAAATGAATCAAAAGAATTTCAAAGAACAGGAAAAGGAGGGGAAGGAACGTCCGCAGCGGCGTCCCAATAAAAGAGAGGAAAGAGGCGAACAGCGTACCTATCCTTATATAGCTTATGTCTCATTTCGCGAGTCAAAGAAAATTTATTCCTTTGGTTGGGATAATAATGATTTAAAGGTCGGAGATCTGGTCGTGGTAGAGACGGTAAGAGGACAGGAGATCGGAACGATTGCCAAGGAATGTGAAGCATTCATTGCCAATCCAAACGGAATGGAGATCAAACCGATCCTGCGTAAGGCAAGCGAACAAGATATGAAAACATCCAGAGTCAATGCAGAGAGAGCCAAAGAAGCGATGAAAATTTGTAGCGAGCATATTAAGCGCTTAGGCTTGGATATGAATTTAATTGAAGCGGAGTATACACTGGATCGCAGTAAGATCATCTTTGTCTATGTTGCGGATGAGCGGGTGGATTTCCGTGAGCTGTTAAAGGAGTTGGCCGCCGAATTCAAATGCCGCATTGAGCTGCGTCAGGTAGGACCGCGCAATAAATCAAAGATTGTCGGAGGACTGGGCATGTGCGGTATGGAAACCTGTTGCAGCCGATTTTTGAATGATTTTGATGTCGTATCGATCAATATGGCAAAAAACCAGCTGTTGGCATTGAATATACAGAAGCTGAGCGGACAGTGTGGCAAGCTGATGTGCTGTCTGAAATATGAGGACAGTCAATATAAGAAGTTGCGAGAAGGCTTACCCAAGCTGAACGCTCAGATAGAATATAAAGGAAATAAGTATCGTGTTACCAGCATGAATGTTCTCCTGCAACAGGCAAAGATCGAAAATAAGGAGGATGTCCAGTTTCTTGATTTCAAAGAGCTTTGGCCGGATATCGATTTCTCAAAACGCTAGGCGGAACACGGTATGAAACGACAAAAAAGCTTTGCGAATCAAGCATCTGCCAATGCCTTATATGTGGTCGCAACCCCGATCGGGAATTTGGAGGAGATGACCCCTCGTGCGATCGATGTGTTAAAGAGTGTGGATGTGATCGCTGCGGAAGATACCAGAAATACGATGCGTCTGTTGACTCATTTTGATATCCATACTCGGCTGATTTCTCATCATCAGCACAATGAGCATACCAGCGCTATGGGAATTTGTAAGCTCCTGAAGGAAGGCAAGAGCGTAGCCATTGTCAGTGATGCGGGCTATCCGCTGATCTCCGATCCGGGACAGATTGTCAGTGAGATGGTGATTGAAGCGGGATATCCAATCATTCCCGTATCGGGTGCGAACGCTATGTTAAATGCACTGGTGGCGAGCGGACTTCCAACCCAGCCATTCCTATTTTACGGGTTTTTACAGCCGCAGGAAAAGGACCAGCTGCGAGAATTGGAGAAACTGAAGGAGTATGCGATGACGCTGATTTTCTATGAGGCACCTCATCGCATTTATAAAACGCTGGATCATATGCTTCAGGTATTCGGAGATCGGCGCATATGTCTTGCCCGTGAGCTGACCAAGGTTCATGAGGAATTCTTGCGGGGAACGATTGGTGAGATTCTTACGGTTTGTGATGAATGCAAGGGTGAAATGGTGCTTGTTGTAGAAGGGTCAACAGCACATAAGACACCGGAAATGAATAGGGCGGAGATTCAGGCATGTATTGATCATTATGTGGCAGAAGGTATCTCTCACAAGGAAGCGATCAAACGAGTTGCGAAAGAAAACGGGTTGTCAAAAAACGACGTATATCGACAATATCATAAATCTCATTAACTGCGTATACAATGACGCAGTTTTAAAAAAGGATGTGTGTATGACTGTGTGCTTGCCACTTGCCCCTGCATCATCCGACTATACTTTATGCGCTATAAACGACAATGCAGATTGTTTGTTCAATCAATGGTAAGGTGTTTTAATATGCGCTAGCAAGCATGCATATCTGTACGCGGATGCAAGGAGTTAAATCAACTAAACAGATTTTCATGGTTGCGGAAACGGTTCAATAGGAACGATTGTCATGTGCTTCCTATCTTAGCAAAGAAATCAGGAAGCATCCTGCTTGGCTTGTCGAACCCCCCCTATCGTTTTTATGTTTATGTGAAAACGGTTCCACTCTTAAGAAGGCAGTCACTTATATCCTGATGGAAATGAAATAGAAACTGGATAAAAATAGGATTGTAAGCATTTTTCGTTTCAATATTTGTCTGATCTGGAATATATTTCTCAACGTCGAGAGGAAGGGATGATCGATGCCTTCATGATCGAGGAATTGGCTTTATCGGAATTCACGAGTTCGGTTCCATCGCGATGGTAGCGGTATTTCCCGTTTATCATTGCTAGGGCAAAGCGAAAGCACGCAGTAATTCCATGGTGGAGGAGCATCTTTGAAAAGGAAACCTGCCCGTTTGTCACATACATTTACATAAAAACCATCTCAGAATTGATCCGGCAGATCGGATTTACCTGTGATAATACGATCATGCTTGCTGTTCCTGCGATGAGAGACATGATATTCAAAAGTGGAATATTCCAATACAGGTATATGATTTTCGCTTGCTTATGTGAAATAGGTCGATTACTTTTCATGTGATGGTTGTGTGAAAAAAATTGAATTTTTTTTCAGCTGTTTTCCACCCGCAAAGGTAATTCTTATATTATAATGATAGAGATCAATGAAGAATGAGGCAGTAAGGTTATAATAAAATGACAGATAAGCAAAAATGGAAATCACACAATAAGTGAAGCCATATAGAATAAGAGGTGTATGTATGAACAGATTGTTGGTCGTCGATGATGAAAAAGGAATTCGTGATATGATCCGCAAGTATGCGGAGTTTGAAGGCTATGAGGTCGCAGAGGCAAGGGATGGCATGGAAGCGGTGGAGCTGTGCCGCAAGGAATCTTTTGACCTCATTATCATGGATGTGATGATGCCCCATTTGGATGGCTTCTCCGCCGGGAAAATGATCCGAAGGGAAAAGGATATTCCGCTGATCATTTTATCAGCACGAGGGGAGGAGTACGATAAGATTCATGGCTTTGAGATCGGTATTGATGATTATGTTGTAAAACCGTTTTCACCCAAAGAATTGATGATGCGCATCAGTGCGGTTTTAAAGCGTGCGCGGAATCAGCGTGTGCCGGTGGAGAAGGATGTGTTTGTGTATGAGGATCTCTGTATTGATTTTACCGCACGCATCGTAACGATTGAAGGTAAGCGGGTAGATATGACACCGAAGGAATATGCCCTGTTTTTCTATTTGGTGAAAAACAAAGGCATTGCCTTAACGAGAGAGCAGCTGATCAAGGACGTGTGGGGATATGATTTCTATGGAGATGATCGGACCTTAGATACCCATATTAAGCTATTGCGTAAAAGCATTGGCAAGTACGCTACGCTGATCGTCACCTTACGAGGGGTGGGATATCGTTTTGAAACAAAACAATAATATGACGCTGAGAGCGAAAATCTTCCTTTCCTTTCTGATTTTTGGCGGGATCATGTTGGCTTTGTTATGGATCTTTCAGGTACAATTTTTGGATGAGTTTTACCGTACTATCAAGGCAAAAGCAGTGAAAGCGGCCGCAACGGATATCAGCTCGGTGTTGCTGAAGGATGATTATCGGCAGCGGATTGATGAGATCGCAAGTGAAAATGAGTTGTGTGTATCGATATTGAATGAGGATTACATCGAGATTTATACAAGCAATCGCAGAGATCCCCGTTGTATGATCGATAAGATGAAACAAAGTGAGATCATCTCCCTGCATGAAGAAGCGATTGCCAATGGGGGAAGTGCATCCCGCCTGATCACCACAGATGAAAAGCATAATCCGATGGGGGAAAAGATGTGGCAGGGAATATTTCAAGATGGCATGGTGATCGCGGTCTCAGGACGTGCCAATCAGAATATGACGTATGCGGAGGTGCTGAAGCTCTCCCAAAATCAGTCCGTCATCGTTTTGGTCAATGCGGAAATATCACCGGTCAATGCGACGGTGGAAACGATACGCACCCAGTTGATGATCATTTCCTTTCTCTTGCTGGGACTGGGATTGTTTCTTGCTTACGTGATGGCAAGGAAGATCGCTTCACCCATTATAAAGATCAATGATAGCGCCAAACAACTGGCAAAGGGCAATTATGATGTGACCTTTTCCGGAAGTGAATATCGGGAGATCCGTGAGTTAAACGATACGCTCACTTATGCGGCAAGTGAATTAAGCAAGGTACAAAACCTCCAGCAGGAATTGATCGCAAACATGAGCCATGATTTGAGAACACCGCTGACAATGATCAGTGGTTATGGCGAAGTCATGCGTGATATTCCCGGAGAAAACAATGCGGAAAATGTGCAGGTGATTATAGATGAGGCCAAGCGATTGACCTCACTTGTGAATGATATTCTGGATCTATCTAAGTTACAGGCAGGCGTACAAAGCCTTGCCTTGAAAGAATGTAATATTACCGAATTGGTGGAAACCTTGATCAGGCGCTATCAGAAGATGGTGGAAGCACAGGAATATCATATTCTCTTTGAACACGAAGAATCATGCAAGGTCAAGGGTGATGAGATCAAGCTGAATCAGGTGATGTACAATTTAATTAACAATGCGATTACTTATTGTGGAGAGGATCGGACTGTCATCATTCGCCAGATCAATCAGGAACATACGGTTCGTCTGGAAATCATTGATCATGGCGCAGGTATTCCAGAGGAGGAGCTTCCTTATGTATGGGAGCGCTATTATAAAAGTAAGCACCATATTCGCTCGGCAGTAGGAAGCGGGTTGGGCTTAAGCATCGTGAAAAACATTGTGGAGCTACATCATGGGATATATGGTGTAGAAAGTGAGTTGGAACAGGGAACCACCTTTTGGATTGAACTTCCAAAAGCATAGATCAAGATTTTTTGATGAGCGCAGTGTGAATGATCATAACTGTAAAACATAAAGATGCGTTGGACATATTACCAGCGCATTTTTGACGAGAAGAGGAAGGGAGGAAGGAATGGCGAAGATAATTCAGAATCATGCTGATATGATGATAAACAGAAAAT
>CANPNQ010000001.1 GCA_947575425.1 uncultured Erysipelotrichaceae bacterium | reverse complement strand
GAAAAACAGCGGCTGAATATATGGTCGCTGTTTTTCTATGAGAATTCGCTTTATCATTCGCTATGATCTTTATAATAATTGATCAATGCTGTCATGGATGATCTGCTTCAGTGTCGTACAGCTTTGATCAAACTTCTGTTGGTCCACTTCGTTGAGCGGCAGTTTGATGATTTCCTGCACCCCTTCACGACTGACGATGGCTGGAACGCCAATATACAGATCGCTGTTTCCATACTCATTATTTTGGTAAACAGATAGGGTTAAAATGGTACGAGTATCATTTAGTATCATATGGACCAGATGATTTAAGGATAAGCCGATGCCATAGTAGGTCGCTTTCTTGCGATTGATGATTTCATAGGCAGCCTGTTGTACCTGTTTATAGATATCCAACAGATCATTCATATCCTTGCCTTTTTCATCCATATAGGTAAGCATGGATTTACAGCCGACAAAACAGTTGGTCCATGGGACGAAGCTGGAATCACCGTGTTCACCCATGATATAGGCATGAATGTTGCTGGAGGAAATATCGAGGTATTCACTCATCAAATAGCGCAGTCGTGCGGTATCTAACAGAGTGCCGCTACCAATGACCTTCTCTTTTGGCAAACCTGTTACTTTCCATGCGACATAGCTCATGATGTCTACAGGGTTGCTGGCGATGATCAAAATGCCATCAAAGCCGCTCTCTTTGATCTGTTCGGCGATGCCTTTCATGATTTTGGCGTTGACGACAGTCAGCTCCAAACGGGTTTGATCTGGCTTTTGTGCCGCTCCCGCCGTGACAACGACAATGTCGGCATCCTTACAATCCGCATAGCTTCCTGCTTTGATTTTCATCTTGCTTGGGGCATAGGGCAAGCCATGAGAGAGGTCCATTTCCTCACCAACGGTTTTTTCATAATCGATGTCGATCAACACGAGTTCATCCACAATGGGGGTTGTCAATAAAGAATAGGCAAAGCTCATACCAACAAACCCTGTCCCCACCAATACCAGTTTGCGTGTATCACTGCTTTGTTTCATAATGCATTCCTCCTTTTTTTCTTTAGTATACCACGAAAGAAAGAGGGAATACATATGAAACTGCGGACAAAAAGAAAAACAAGGGATGATAGTGATCCTGAAATGGAAGCAATCATCCCTTGTTTGAGAGAAGAAAAGTGAATGGTAGCTATTCGCTTATAAAATGATTGAATTCTTGTTTTTGGCTACTACCAGCTGTTACTGTTGTCCAGCTTCTTTCAGTGTAGCTTTCAGAGTGATCTGCTTGCGATCTCGCTCTACCACAACCGTGATGGAATCACCGACGCTTTTCTCAGCGATGATCTTGGCGACATCGGAGGAGCTGGAGATCTCTTTGCCATCTACGGAGATGATGCGATCCCGTACTTCAAAGCCGGCTTCCTGAGCTGCGGAGTCATTGCCAATCTTGGCAATATATACACCTAATTGATCCACACCGGCCTGAAATGCGCTCATTTCATCACTGATATTTACCATAGATACTCCTAATTGTGGTCTTCCTGTGACATATCCGCTGGAGATGAGCGATTCAATGATCGGTTTGGCAGTATCAATCGGAATCGCAAAGCCAAGACCTTCAACTGAAGTGCCTGAGGATTTTGCATTGACGATGCCGATCAGCTCTCCATTGGTATTAAACAGACCCCCGCCGCTGTTTCCTTTATTGATCGCTGTATCTGTCTGTAATAGCGTCATGCTTTGACCGTCAATGGTGATTTCACGATCCAGCGCACTGATAATGCCGCGGGTAACGGTTCCTCCCAGCTCGCCGAGCGGATTGCCGATGGCGATCGCTTCATCCCCGACACTCAAATCGGAGGATGTTCCCAATAATGCAGGAGTTAAGTTGAGAGCATTTATCTTGATTACCGCAAGATCACTGATCGAATCCTTGCCGATCAATGTGGCATCATATTCATTGCCATCCTTGGTGCGAACTGTGATTTTATTTGCGCCATCAATCACGTGATTGTTGGTAACGATATAACCATCCTTGGATATGATGACGCCGCTTCCTGCGCCAGTGGTGATCATCTGTTGGAAATAGCTGTCATTGGCCGCAGATTCTGTTGTGATCTCTACCACGCTTTGTTCGGTGTTTGCGACCACATCCTTGATCGACATATTGGTGATCTCATTCCCCTCTTGATCACTGCGGGTTACGCTTTGATAGATGACCGCAGTACGATTATTTCCCAGCATTTGATCTGCCAGTAAAAAGCCGCCAAAGCCGCCGACTCCTCCCAGCATCAGGCATCCTGCCATAAGCAATGGTGTTTTGAAGCGATTTGCTTGTTTGGATGCTTGTTTTTTCTCCATTTTCTGATGATGAGGGAGAAAGTCATTCATGATCGGTTCGTTTTCCCTATGGGGGAATTCATCGCTGTGTGGCTGCTGTGCTTCCTGTGTGTGCTGGTTTGGAAGTATGGAAGAAGGCAATAGGTCCTTTTCCTGCGCTTCTTCCTCTTTGGAAATCAAAATAAATCCGGTTTCCTTGGAAGAAATAGGCTCTTCCTGTGTATTTTGCTGCATCGCTTGCTCGAGTGATGAATTGTTTTCTTTGTGTTCCATTTGTTGGTCCTCCTTAAAGTCAGTTATAATTATAGTTTTAGTTTCCCGCAGAAAAATGCAAATATGATGTGAAATCATCAAAAATAAAGGCGAGAATAGCTCAAAATTATGTGAAAACGAGGGCGATTTTTGGATTTGTGATCATTGTGTGAACATGGGGTGAAGCATGGGTGAATGCTGTGCTTACCGTTGTATCATTACATAAGACATCAAATTAAAAAATAATGCACATGAGGATAGGTCTCATTTTGCTGGAGGACATTAGACATATGGATTGGATCTCTGCTTTTTCGATACAAAGATCCTGTCTTTCATGGTATAATAAAAAAAACAAGACACACTTGATAGGAATATCATACAGGAGGATTTATGAAAGTAAGCGATATGATTTATATCACAGGACATAAGCATCCGGACAGTGACTCTATCGTTTCGGCGATTGCCTATGCCCAGTTAAAAAATCGTCAGGGAATGGATGCGACACCTTGTCGGCTAGGTGAATGTAACGATGAAACAAAGTATTTATTACAGCGTTTTGGCTTTGAGGAGCCGATGCTGTTTGAGGATGCACGAGCTACCTTGGCAGAGATCGATATGGATGAGCCGATTACTATTTCTCCGGAAGCCACGATGCATGAAACTCTTTATCAGATGGATCAGACAGGCAAACGTTCGCTTGGCGTGGTCAATCAAAAAAATCAATTATTGGGTATGGTCACAAAGTCAGATCTGGCAACCATCGGTCTTGGCGATACTGCTCTTTCCATTCGCTTGCTGAGGGAAACGCCGATCTCCTACATCGCCAAAACAATCAACGGACAGTTGATCTATGATGATCCGCAGCTGCACTTTAACGGTAAGGTCAGCATTATTGCGATCGCAGAGACAAGGCTGAAAAACTATGATTTGAAGGATCGTCTTGTGATGGTCGGAGATGATACGGATGCACAGCTTGCGGCTATACGCAAAGGGGCAGGTGTTTTGATCATCGTATGGGCAGACAGTGTTGAGGAGGAAGTGATCGAGCAGGCGAAGCGGGCGCATTGTCCGATTATCCTATCCGGTCATGGAACGATGAATACCTCACGTTATCTGTTTTTTGCGCCGCCGGTGAAGCTGATTATGCAGAAGAAACTCATTTCATTTAATGTGAATGATCTGGTACAGGATGCGGAAAAGAAAATGATGAAAACACGCTATCGCAGCTATCCGGTCGTCGATGATGAAAACCGCGTACATGGCTATGTGTCCCGTTATCATATTCTGAACAGTCATAATAAAAAGGTAATTCTTGTGGATCATAACGAATATGCCCAATCGGTCAAGGGAATTGAAGACGCTGAATTATTAGAGGTCATTGATCATCATCGCATCGGTGACATTTTCACCAGTCGTCCGATCTCCTTTCGCAATGAGATCATCGGCAGTACCGCAACGATCATTGCCAGCATGTATATGGAGAATCAACTGCCGATATCTAAGGAACTGGCAGGTCTGTTATTGGGCGCAATTCTCTCCGACACCTTGAAATTCCGCTCTCCTACCGCAACTTTAAAAGATCAAGGGATTGCCAGCGCACTTGCGATGGTAGCGAATTTGGATATCGATATATTTGCAAAGGAATTGTTTCAGGTCACCTCTAATATACGAGGGAAATCCATGAGGGAATTGATTGAGCAGGATATCAAGCGCTTTGAGATTGATGATCATCCAGTAATGATTGCTCAGATCATCGCATTGGAACTGGATGAGGCAAGGGAAATTGAGGCAGAATTGCGCAAGGAGATGAAACAGATCGTAAAAGAGAGAAATCTCGATCTGCTTGTTGTCGCCTTTACGAGTATTTTGGAAAACGGTTCGGTGTTTTTGGGCGAAGGGGCATGGAAAGAGGTCGTCAAAGAAGCATTTCCATGGAAAAAGAATGATCCTTTCACCTTGCAGGAGGATATCCTTTCCCGAAAGAACCAGATTGTACCGATGCTGACAAGGGCGATGATCAATCATTAAAACAGCGATGATTCATAGAAAGAGGTTACAATGGAAGAAATATTCGCGAAGCCATGTGAAGGGGCGATTATCACAAAGCAGGAAGGGAAGGACGCTGTATACTGATTCAGATCAGATGGAAAGAGGGTGGCGGTGATACGAACGGTATGCTGGAGCTGCCTGCGGGGAAGATCAGAGAAGAAGCGAATCAATTGGGAGCTTGCTCGGATCATCATAGGATTTCAATCGTATGAGGATGAAGAAAAGGATATCAGCCTGCGCAAAGTTGATATCCTTTTTCGTTGTTTTTAGCACTCTTATGGTGATTATGCGTGATACCATATATCTGCTCTTATTTTCATTCCCGCTGATTTGTTTCTGCCCACGTTAAGAGTTTGAGGAGAATATCACGCAGAGCCATGCTTACGCTTGCGGGCATTCGCAAAATATTGGAGCGTATCGGTAAAACTGCTTTCCTGAACCAGTGTCATTTTATGAATCAAGATCGTAGGATCCTCTTTCATACCCTTGCGCACCCAGTCCAATAAAAAACCGACGAATGCATATTTGTAGAAGTCAGCCAAAAATACCTTATCCTCCTCGTTGATGCGGATATCTCCATAACGGCGCTCGATGATCTCACATAATAGCTGAAAGGTTTCTCGATATAGGAAACTTTCCAAATGCTCCCGGCTGATGGAATGATAAGTACTGCTCACAAATTCCTTTTCCTGTAATGCATAGGCAAAAATTTCCGCCATCCCTTCCTGCCAAGTCTCAAACCTGCGACTTCGCAAAATACTGTATTCCGCATTGGTGTAGATCCATTCAATCAGATCATAAATATCTTGAAAATGATAGTAAAAGGTTTGACGGTTTACATCACAGCCTTCACAGATATCCCTAATGGTAATCTTATCCAACGGTTTCTTTTTGAGCATTTGCTTGAGGGATGCCGCCAGTGCTTGTTTGGTGGTAGTTGCGGACATAATTCATCTGCCTTTCTATTGTAGATTGTTGATATTATAGTATAATTCTTTCTTTGATACAAGAAAGGAAAAAGGAAAGATTCTATCATTTTTGTAAGGGGAAGGAAAGGGAGAATAGATGCTCGCGTGGTGCTGATTTGCCGTCTTCTTAAAAAGCGCAAAGGAGTGATTTTCTATCGATCGATGGATCGTGATGCGCATCAAAAAACGCCTGTGTATATAGGCGTTTTGCACGTTTATCCATCAAGTCAATGAAGTAAACAGCTGTTCATAGGTGGGCAGTGGATAGTGTTGTGCAGATATGCTTTCCTCAATGTCATCCAATACTTCACGCAGTTCCTTCATTAAGGGAACGAGTGTTTCATTCATATACAACGCCTTTTCTTTATGACTCTTACAATTCCTACGCTTATAAAAGGCATCTTTACATGCATGGTAGCGCTCATCCAGCTGTTGCAACAAGTCACAGAGATGGTTGATCTTGCGATCATAGAAGGCATTGGACTGTTGGAGGGAATTACGGGCATCAGTGTAAAATTTGATCTCTTTGACCAAAGCAGGCAAGATCATTTTTTTTGATTGATCTAATAAAACCATTGTCTCTGTTTTGATATTTTTTACCACTTCATCATAGAGGATATTGGTTCTTGCCAATAGCTCATTGCGATGATAGACATTGTTTCGCTCAAACAGCGCAACTGCTTTTTCTTCAATCAGGGAATCAATGGAATCCACGTAGCTGCGAATATTGGGAAGTCCGCGTCTTTTAGCTTCTTTGATCCAATCTTCGCTGTACCCATCCTTGGAAAACAGGATGCGCTTGTGTTCCTTTAAGATGCGCTGACAGATACATAAGGCTTTTTTGCGGATATCTTCGATGTATTTCAGTCCCGATAATTCATCGGCTATCATTCGTAAGGTGTCCGCAGCGATGGTATTTAATACGATGTTGGTGGTAGCCGCGGAGCGAGAAGAACCAACCATGCGAAATTCAAACTTATTTCCGGTAAAGGCAAAAGGAGAGGTACGGTTGCGATCACTGGTATCTTTCGGCACATAGGCAAGATTTCCGATCGCAAATGGTTTATCGCTGACCTTGATGTCCAGTTCATCTCCCTTTTCCAAACGCTCCAATATCTCCTCTAAATAAGAACCCATGCAGATGCTGATAATAGCGGGAGGCGCTTCATCCGCACCCAAGCGATAATCATTGCCATAACAGGAGCTCGCCATGCGAAGCAATTCGGGATAGGTATCGACCGCCTGTATCATGGCGCATACAAACAATAAGAAACGGATATTTTCGTGCGGACGATCTCCCGGCTCCAACAAATTCTGTCCATCATCGCTGACGAGTGACCAATTGTTATGTTTTCCGCTGCCATTCACATGGTCAAAGGGCTTTTCATTTAACAGACAGGCAAGGTTGTGCTTATCGGCATATTTCTTTAACGTATCCATAATGATTTGATTTTGATCCACTGCAATATTGGCATCCGCATAGAGCGGAGCGATCTCAAACTGGCAGGGAGCCGCTTCATTATGCTCTGTTTTGACATAGATGCCAAGCTTCCATAGCTCCAGATCCACATCCTGCATGAAGGCATTGACACGCGTGGGAATAGATCCGAAGTAATGCTTGGAGATGCCATCCCCTTTGGCTGACATTTGTCCAAACAGCGTTCTTCCCGCATGCATCAAATCCATCCGTCTGCGATACAGCTCTTTATCGACAAGGAAATATTCCTGTTCTAAGCCAACCATCGGCATCACCTGCTTGATATCCTTTTCCTTAAACGCATTGACGATTCTTGTCGCCTGTTTGGATAAGGCTTCAATGGATTTCAACAACGGTGCTTTTTTATCCAGTGTCTCACCGTTATAGGAGACAAAAATCGTGGGAATACAAAGTACATTATCTCTTAAAAAGGCCGGAGAGGTACAATCCCAATAGGTGTATCCCCGCGCTTCAAAGGTTGCTCGCAAACCGCCGCTGGGAAAACTGGATGCATCTCCTTCTCCCTTAATCAGACTTTTACCGCTGAAGCGGGAAATGGGCTGTCCATATTCCCCCGGTTCAATAAAACTGTCATGCTTTTCGGCAGTGGACCCGGTCATCGGCTGAAACCAATGAGTAAAGTGGGTGGCGCCCTGTTCCATCGCCCATGTTTTCATCGCATGAGCGATCGCATCCGCAGTGACCCGATCCAAAGCATCTTCTTTTCTTGTCGCTGTTTTCCATTTCACATAGACAGGATGAGGAAGACGCTCTTTCATTACCCGCTCATCAAATAAATGAATCCCAAATTCATCAAAAGGATGCTTCATTTCCATAATACTACCTCCGATTTTTAATATTCTACTTTATTTTACAAAAAAAGTATATAGTTTGGCGAATGAAAATGAAATTTCATGATAAAAAATGATTTTATAGTGCGAATTTTAGGAATAGAAATGGATTTTATCGGGTAAAATAAGAAATAGAGGGAATCTTCAAACGCTGGTTGTATCATAAAACAGATCAGGCTGCGTTTGACGATGGGGATCAAAAACCAAGGGCGTAGGGAAGGGGATGGAGGATGATTGGAAAATTATGAGAAAAATACGTGCATTTCTATACGATTCGCGGTACAATATGAATAGGTAAAAGAATGGAGGAAACCGAAAATGAAATTATGGAAATGTCAGGTCTGCGGTTATATCGCGGAAGGTGACAGCGCACCCGAAACATGCCCGAAGTGCGGTGTAAACAAGGAAAAGTTCACTCAAGTCAGCGAAGAGGATGCGGCGAAGATCTATCGCAGTGACAAAACAAATGATTTGCATGTTCAGCTGATCCATTTAGCTATGAAAATGGATGCTGTCGCAAAAGCCGGAATCGAGGATAATCTGGATCCGGGATGTGTCCATGTGTTTGAGGCAGCTAAGGCACATGCATGGGAAATCAAACAGATGGCTAAGGCGGAATTGGCCGGTCATATTGCAAAAGGAAAATATTAGGAGGACAAGAGAATGAATTTAAAAGGAACAAAGACGGAACAAAATTTGATGGAGGCATTTGCGGGAGAATCCCAAGCAAGAAACAAGTATACGTTCTATGCTTCCAAGGCAAAAAAGGAAGGCTATGTGCAGATCGCTAAGATCTTCGAGCAGACAGCCGACAATGAAAAAGAACATGCGAAGTTGTGGTTTAAGTTATTAAATGATGGTGTACCGACAACCGCCCAGAATTTAAAGGATGCAGCTGCCGGAGAGAACTTCGAGTGGACTGATATGTATGCACGTATGGCAAAGGAAGCACGCGAGGAAGGCTTTGATGATATTGCGAAGACCATGGAAGGCGTTGCGGCAATCGAAGCTATGCATGAGAAACGCTATGCGGCTTTATTATCAAATATTGAGGACGGTTCGGTATTTGAAAAGGACGAAGAGATCGTTTGGGAGTGCCTGAACTGCGGTCATTTGCATAAGGGCAAGAGCGCACCTGAAGTATGCCCGGTATGCGATCATGCTCAGTCCTATTTCGCACTTCATGAGGAGAATTACTAAGCCTCATATTTACCAAATGATGATCGCACAGTCGTTTGATTCTCTATGGGAGTGAAACGACTTTTTTTGTGCAAACGCGCATCTAAATAAAAAAATGGAAAAGATATGGATGTAAGACATTGAGTTTGATATAATGGATGCAGCGTTGAAAGACAGTGCGAACGCAGATGCGAATATAGGATTTATATGGAAGGAACGCTGAGAATCTTTGCTTTCAAAGAGGAGGAAGAAGAAATAGAACATCATATGCGAAAGCTATGGTATGTCCATACAAAGATGGAAAGATACTTGCGAGCATCCAGAATGCCATCAAAAAGAAAAATAGGTATATCATTTTGAAGGGAGAGATTTCTATGGAAAACGTAAAGAAAGAGGAACTGGAACAACTCATTGGCGTTGATAAGACTACTATTTTTTATGATCTTGTGAATGAAATATCAAAGGTATATGATATGGAGCAAATATGGAATCATGGCGGCAAAAAATGGATGTATGAATATAAGTTTAGAAAAGGCGGAAAAACGTTATGTGCATTTTATTTTAAGGATCATACATTGGGATTTATGATTATTTTCGGTAAAGAGGAAAGAGCTAAGGTGGAAGCAATCAGAAATGAACTTTCCCCTAGTGTATTGGAAATATATGATAATGCCGAAACATTCCAAGATGGAAAATGGGTCATGTTTACGATAACGAACCATGCAATCATAAACGATTTGAAGAAATTACTACGGATAAAAAGAAAACCTAACAGAAAGTAATTTCTTTGCAGATAATAAAGATTTAGAGCAAGCCATAAAATGCTGGAAATATAAAAAGAGCATAAAAGGTCACAATCAATATGAAAAAGAATTTAGAAGTATGAAAGTGTTAGGAACTAATACCGATTGGAAGGGGAAATAGCATATGAAAAAGCGAGAATTCATGATCATCGGAATATTAAGTGTTTTATTCGCATGGATGGAAATGACGGGTTTCCCCAGCTCATTGTTTATCCATATTGAAGTTTTGGATATCACACCATTTTATTGGACTTTAATGTTAAATTTTATTTTAATTGGTGTGATCGCATTTTTTGCTTTACATTATCTTTGTCCTCGTTGGAAGTTAGGATTGCATGCCCATGGATTGATGGAGGGGTTAAAAAAATATGGAATTGCCGGAATTGTAGTTGCGATCGTATCTGGCATTGCCTTTTATATCGGATTACAGCCATTGGATGCTCATCCGACGATTTGGAAGGTATGGATAGAGGGAATCATTTATTATATAGGAGTTGCTTTTGTGGAAGAGCTTTATGTTAGAGGCTTATTGCTCCATCTGATTGAATCGTTATTTGCGAAAAACAAGAATCATACAATGATCGCAATCATTGCTTCCTCTGTGATATTTGGATTGGGACATGTTTTTGGTGTGTTAGGACAATCGCTCTTTGTCATACTTACAAAAGTCATATGGACGATTGCGATGGGAATATACTTTGGGGTAATCTATAAGAAAACGGATAACTTATGGTTGCCGATCATTCTTCACTTTATCATAGATGTATGCGCACTGCCTTATTGTTTTACGACAATACAAGGGTATTCCAGCATCAGTTTATTCATCATTCTACCGATGTATATCCTGTTAGGAATTTATAGTTTATCCATTATGAAAAGAGAAGGTTAAAATATACGAAAGGAGACAAAGCAATGGTAAGAGCAGTAAAGAGGAAAGAATTGGTAAATACAAGATTAGCAGCGAACTATGGGGGATGGATGTATTGCGATAAGTGCGGTGAAAATATGTTATGCGACTTATGATCGTTTGGAGTTAACCTATCAATGTCAGTGCGGGAGTGGTGGCAGTGTGTTGCTGGATTTTGAAGATAGTAAGACGGGGCAAAACTGTGATGATGAATTGGCTGTTATAAAAAACAGATATTGTTGCTCAAAAGATAAGGAACCGCTTATTACCATATTAGATAAAAAAGTGTCAAGCTATGAAATGAAAATCACTTGTAAATCCTGTGGCAGTATTTATAAAAAAGGGAAGTAAATGATATAGATGAGAATCACTTGCAGGGATTGGGGAAGTATGGTACACATCGCAACTGCATGTTGTGATATGGAAGTAGGCATGAATATGAAAAAAATTTGGCGATTATGCACATTTGTGTTTACAATTTTAACTTTGATTGGGGGAGGATATGTGCTGATCCATCAGGGGGAAGTAAATGTTGGATATGCACTGATACCGAGCTTGCTTAGCGTGATTTTTTCGCAATTAAGTATAGCGCAGGGGAAAAGGAATCAGAGAAACAGCGAGTGAATAAGGAGCTTGTGCGAGAGTGAGGAATGATGGATGCGCATAGAGGATGCCATGAAGCAAGGAAAGCGGAATAGATGGGATCACAGGGGATTGGTGATATTGGGATGCCTTTTGATCTATGCGCTTTTTTTGCTTGTGCATATGGGGGATGAAAATAGAGGAGAGGAAGGGATTGCGATACTGGGCTTTCACAATGTGGTGAGAGATGAGGAAAAGCAGACGTATGATCGTTACAATATGTGGGTGGACAGTGCATCCGCATTTGAAGAAAAGATCCGTTATTTATATGAGGAAGGCTATGTGTGCTGGAGTTTGGAGGAGCTGTATGAGTGGTGGATGGGGGAAAGAGAAAAACCCGATAAAGTAGTCGTATTGACCTTCGATGACGGGTATTATGCATCCGCAGCGCTGATTGCGCCAATCTTAGAGAAATACGGGTATTGCGGCTCTACCTTTGTGATCGGTTCCATGCTGGAGGAGGAGCATACTTGGGATGGTTCGCAATTACAATTTCTGAATAAGGCGGATATGGAGGATCAAAGGATTATGCGCTACTATTCTCACACCTATCGCTTACATGATAAGAAAAACGGACAATATGCGATTGATCTGGCAGATCATGCCCAGCTTCAAGCGGATTTTGATCGGCAAAAGGGGGTCAGTGATTGTTCCTATGTGGCTTACCCTTATGGATATTATAATGATGAAATGATTTCCGTATTGAAGGAAAATCATGTAAAACTGGCATTTGGTTATCATGAGAATCGCAAGGCAACCCGATATGATGATCCTTATCAATTGCCGCGCTTTTCCATCCATGCCTATACAGGTATGGATAGTTTTCGTGCTATGCTGGAAAGTGGCGGTTACATCAGTCGCTCAAACGATTGTCAAGCGACTGTTTTTTTGTGGGAAAGAAGAAAATGCCTATAACTTCATGGTTTAGCCTAGGAGAAAGGAAAGAAACCGCATACGATACATTGAGATGACACCATCTCTGAAAAAGGAGGAATCTATTATGCAAAACGCAAAACGATGCGGTTGTTCTTTCCAACAGCGTAATTCCTGTTATGCAGGAGAGCGAATCCGCGTCAACGCAAACAGTGAGTGCGGCAGAGATCGATGCAGCGTAGTGGACACGCATTGTCCAAGACCGTGTGCACCAAGATCATGTCAGTGCCGCCCCTGTACACCGAGACCATGTGCGCCAAGAGGCTGTTCCTGTGAGGATAAGCGGAACAACTGCCGCAGAAATCATTGTTGTTATGGCAATGATCCGTACGGGTATGGTAATGATGGCTGGGACTGCGGCTATCCTTATGATTTTGATGATATGTATGATTGTGATTGGGATTATGAATGTGAGAATGATAGGAGATGTTCACACAATCGCAGAAACCACAATCATTCCTGTGAATGTGAGCAACATTATTCCGATTGTGATCAGCACGATTCTTCCGGGGATTGCGAATAAGAGGCCCATTGTTGCACATCCATGCATACGGATGTGATCAATACGGATGAAAGCGATATGTTGATTCGCGAACTGTTTTTCCTTCTTCCCATCGCTTCATAAAGGAAAACAGAACATAGAAATGAGGAATTATGCTGTCCTTTAGGGTAGCTAATGATTCTGAATACGCATGTTACACAGGAAAAAAGAACTTCTTTTGTCATAAGCGCGAAATCAGGATGCTTACAGGAGCGCATATCATTTGACAAGAGCTGCGTCGTTGCCTGTGATGACAGCATCGCATGATGATTGCGGCGTGCGTATCTAAAATCAAAAGATAGAAAAAGCTTTGCGGTACGAAAATCGCAAGGCTTTTGTGTTTATAAAATAGGATGGATGATGGAAGGAAGATCTTGCGATGCGCTAACGCATAGATGGCTTCTTGTGATATAATCTGAATCAGAAAAACAATGGTAGGGTAATCATAACGAAACGAAGGAGAGGATGACTTACATGAAAAAGGATTATATCATATGGGATTGGAATGGTACACTGTTTGATGATGTCGCATTGTGCATGGAAAGCATCAACTATTTGTTAAAAAAAGAAGGGTTGCCATTGTTGGTCGATAAAGATGCTTATCAGCGTGTATTCCGCTTTCCCATCATACGTTACTATGAAGCGGTCGGCTTTGATTTTACCAAGCGTTCTTTTGATGAGTTGGCTCAGGATTACATGGCGTATTATCAGCCGCGCTCGCTTTCTCAAGTATTATATCCTGATGCCATTGACGTATTGGAGACCTTTCAAAAGCAGGGATATGTACAGGTTCTCTTATCTGCATCGAAGAAAAACTATCTTCATGCCCAAGTGAAGCAGTTTCCTTTGGAAGGATATTTCAAGGATATTGTCGCACTGGATGATATTCATGCCAATTCCAAGGCAGAATTGGCGAGGTCTTATGTGGAATCCCAGCGTGCAAATATGAAAAGCGTCACCTTTATCGGTGACAGTGTGCATGATTATGAAGTGTCATGCTATGCCGGGGGTGCGTGCATTTTGATTGCGAATGGGCATGAGCATAAAGATAAGCTGATTGCAACAGGGACAAGGGTGGTGGACCAGTTGCGCCCTATGATAGCTATTATAAATCCTGCGTTCGCATCTTGAAATCGGTTGTATCATCTGTTTTCAAAGCATCCATGGTAAGAAAAGGATGCATATGCTATTCCTCCATTTCCTTCCAAAATGCAGAAAGATGTGCTGCTAATGCTTCTTCATCATGGATGATCTCATAATGGCGCATATGCGGTGGAAACAATGCACGATAGTGGGCGTTGGCATAGCGCTCATCCAGTAATAAAATCACACCGCAGTCAGAATCATCACGAATCAGGCGACCGCATGCCTGCAATACTTTGTTCATACCGGGATATTGATAGGCATAGGCATATCCCTTGCCATAGATTTGTTCAAAATGATCTCTTAGTAAATCGCTTTCTTCATTGATTTGCGGTAATCCCACACCCACAACGATCACACCGATCAAGGATTTTCCCTTGAAATCGATGCCTTCCGCAAACATTCCGCCCAATACGCAAAAGCAAACCATCGTTTCATCATGGTTTTGAAACAGGGTAAGGAAGGATTGACGCTTCTCCTCATCCATATCGCTTTCCTGTATTTCCAGATGGATATCGGGATAGGCTTGGACGAAATGATCTGCGACCTGCTTCAAATAAGCATAGCTGGGAAAAAAAACGATATAATTGCCGCATTTTTGTGTGATTGTAGTCACAATGGCGCATGTGATCGGATCAATGCTGGCGTAGCGCATCCGATAACGGGTGTCAATGCCGCAATGGATAAGCAGCTTGGCACGATGAGAATCAAAGGGAGAGGGAAGTGCGATCTTTTTCGTACATTCTCCCTCAAGCAACAGATCGGTGAAATAGCGAATCGGTGTCAATGTCGCAGAGAAAAACACTGCCGCCTTCCCCATTTGTAACATCCTTGTCAAGGAACGGGCGGGATTGAGACAATACTGTTTGATGGTGATCTCTTTGCCTTCTTTTTTGACCCATGTGATGAAATGCTCATCGTAAAAATCTGCGATGCGAGAGAATGCCAGCAGTTCAAAATAGATTGTTTTTATTTCATCGTTATATTCATGCTCCTTCTGTAAATACAGATCCAATTCCTTTTCCAGCTTGGTTAATTGGTTGAAAAGCGGGGTACTCGGTTCTAAATAGGAGAAATATCCGCTTTCCTCGCATGGCACTGCCTGTGCTTCCAATGCTTTGATCATAGCCCTTGTTTGTCTGCGGCATGTTCTGGCATCCTTATCAATGAAGTGATATAGCTCTTGAAACATGGATATGGACAGCTGTGCCGAATACATCGAACGTCCTCGCTCGACCATGTTATGCGCTTCATCAATCAGAAACAAATGCTCTCCCGCTTCTGTAAAAAAGCGCTTCAAATACACGCGGGGATCAAATACGTAATTATAGTCACAGATGATGACGTCTGCGGAAAGACTGGCATCCAAAGATAATTCAAAGGGGCAGATCTGATAGTCTTTGCCATAGTCTTGAAAGAGTGGCGCGTCCATGAAATCATGATGATCCAAAAGATGTGCCAAAGCAGGACGCAGCTTATCATAATACCCCTTGGCATAAGGACATACCTCGGGATCACAGTTGCGCTCCTCCAGCAAACACATTTTTTCCTTGGCTTTGATTGCCACACATTTGATGCGTAAGCCTTGATCTAACATATGTTTTACACTGTCCTTGGCTACGGTTGCGGTCATATTTTTGGCACATAGATAAAAGATGCGCTCCATTCTTCCTTCTCCCAGTGCCTTTAAGGAAGGGAATAATACGGAAATCGTCTTACCGATACCGGTAGGTGCCTGTACAAACATCACATCCTCATCAAGGATCGTTTTGTATACAGCGATGGCTAACTCTCTTTGTCCTTGGCGATAATGCGCAAAGGGAAAGGAAAGGGCGTGCAGAGTAGCATTGCGCAATTCATGAAAGTTGTGAGTACGCATCGCCCATGTATAGTATTCCTGAAGCATTCCCATGTAAAATTGGGTCAATTCCTCTAGGCTTTTGCGCTGTTGAAACTGTTGGATCATATCAATATCAATCTGATAATAGGTGAGCTGAACGATGATCTGTGAGATATTGTGCTGCGAGGCATAGATATAGGCGTAACCATAGGCCTGTGCCCAATGAGCGAAATTCATATCCTCACGGATGCTTTCGTATTCACATGTGGTGGATTTGATCTCATCCAGTACGATGCCCTGATCGGTGGTGATGATTCCATCTGCCCTTCCATCGATCACAAAGAGAATCTCCTCTAATTGTGTCTCTGCTTTCAAAAATACCTCGCTTTGATAGCTGTCTCCACCTTGTTTTTGTAGCATACGATGAATTTTGGATCCGATGTTCGCGCGTTCGGCGCTTAAAAAAGAGGATGTGAGATCCCCGTGCTGATACAAGAATTCGGCGAGTGCTTTGACAGACATCTTGACTTGAAACAATCCATTCACCTCATATTCTGCCTATAGTGTATCACAAGCAGGGTGATTTTTGTATGCATTTTGGCAAAAGTAGGGGGTGATTTATGGATGAAGATGGGAAATGCCAATGCTTTTGCGATTAAAGCGAAAAGTTTTGTGAAGGAAGGAAGATCATCCCAAAACCATGATATAATAAAGCCAATGCTTGAGAAATTGAGGTGATGACTTTGCGTGAGCTACCGGTATCTTTCAATGACAGTGATCAGCGAGTGGATAAATTTTTGATGAAGGCGTTGCCTTTATTGCCGAAAAGCTTGATGTATAAATATATCCGCAATAAAAAAATCAAGGTGAATCATGCCCGCTGTGAGATCTCTCAGCGCTTACAATGCGGTGATACGATACAATGCTATATCAAGGAGGAATTCTTTGGACAGGGACGTAAGGATCTTGCGTTTTTACAAGTAAGTGATGCGCTGCATGTGCTTTATGAGGATGAGCATATCCTTGTGGCTTATAAAGAGGCAGGCATATTGAGTCAAAAGGATCAAAGCGGAATACAGGATAATATGAATGATCGCCTCTTACATTATTTGTATCGTACCCACAGCTATGATCCTGCGCTGGAACACAGCTTTGTGCCGGCCTTTGCCCATCGCCTTGATCGCAATACGGAAGGAATCATGATTGCCGGGAAAAACGTACAGGCATTGCGTTGTCTAAATGAACAGCTGAAAGCCCATCGAGTGAAAAAATATTATCTGGCATTGGTTCAGGGGCATATGGCTCGAAAAAGCGATGATCTGAAGTTTTACCATAGGAAAGATCAACGGTTGAATCGGGCAGAGCTGTATGATAAGGAAATCGCGGGGGCAACACTGATACATACCTCGTATCGTGTAAGGAAGGAATGGAAGGATTTTTCTTTATTAGAGGTGGAATTGCATACCGGGAAAAGCCACCAAATTCGTGCAACCTTTGCGAAGCTAGGACATCCTTTATTGGGAGATCATAAATATCAAGCATCCCTAAATTGGGAGCATCCTCATCAGGCGCTTTGTGCATATCGCTTGGTGTTTGCCAAAGAGAATCTTGGTTGTTTACAGTATTTAATGGGTCGGGAATTCACACTGTTATATGGAGATTTGATCTCCTATCTCAAGGAAAAAGATTTGTCAATATCGTCTTGATTTCTTTAAATATTGTTCAAAATAGCTATTTCTAAAATAGCATAATCCCTCCTTCATGAAGCGGATGCTTTTCATGATGGCATAGTTAAGCTCCATTGGTATGATGGAACGGATTGGAAAAAAATAGGTTGACATCAAAGTTAGCTTATGCTAATATATAGTTGAAGTTAGCATACGCTAATAAAGGAGATGATAGGATGACATTATCTATGGCGCCGGCAGGCAGAGAACTTGTCGTGCATAAGATTCTTGGGAAGGATGATCTGCGTGCGCGTTTGGCAAATCTTGGGTTTGTGGAGGGCGCAAATTGTCTGGTGGTAAGTGAACTGAACGGGAATCTGATCACCACGATCAAGAATACAAGAATTGCATTAGATAAAAGCTTGGGAAATCGTATCATCGTAGAACAAAAATAGGAGGTCATTGGGATGAAACTGAATGAAGTGAAGGTCGGAGAACGCGTCACCATCAAAAATATCAGTGCACAAGCACCGATGAAGAAAAAACTGATGGACATGGGATTGATTAAAAATACCGAAGTGCTCGTCAGAAAGGTGGCACCATTGGGCGATCCGATGGAGCTGAGCGTTCGCGGCTATGAGCTTTCGATCCGCAAAGCGGATGCGGCACAGATCGAAGTTGTGTAACGATCTATTTTTTTCGTCATTAAGTTAGCGATATCTAACAGAAGGAGGAACTATGAGCAAGATTGCATTGGCGGGCAACCCGAACTGCGGTAAGACAACGATGTTCAATGCCTTGACAGGCAGTAATCAATCTGTCGGAAACTGGCCGGGTGTTACGGTAGAGAAAAAAGAAGGAAAGTTAAAGGGAGATCATGGCATTACGATCGTGGATCTTCCCGGTATTTATTCCTTATCACCTTATTCTTTGGATGAGGTGGTAGCACGGGATTTTTTGATCAAGGAACAGCCGGATTTGATCATCAATTTGGTAGATGCGACCAATCTGGAGCGTAACCTGTACTTAACAACACAACTTCAGGAAACGGGGATTCCTGTGGTCATTGCCTTGAATATGATGGATCTCATCAGAGCAGGCAAGGATAAGATCGAATTGGCAAAGCTGTCAAAAGCATTTCAATGTCCGATCGTTGAAGTATCTGCATTGAAAAACGAAGGCTTGGATGAGTTGGTTCGCCAAGCCAAGCAGTGCTTATCAAATCAGAAAACTATGCAAATCAATAGGTATCAGGGGAATGTAAAGGAGGCATTGGAGCAGGTAAAGGCATTGATCGCCTCCGCTTACCCTAAAAGTCAACTGCTGTGGTTTGCGTTGAAGCATTTGGAGAATGATGAAAAAATCGTTGCGGATAGTAAGGTTCCGCTTGATGTGATGGATAAGATTGAAGCGATCCGAACGCAGCTGGAAGATACGGAGGATGATGATTGCGAAAGCATCGTTACTGCAGCGCGATACAGTTTTATTGCGGATGTGATCGCAGATGCATATCACAAGGCAAGCAGCGGCATGAGTGTTTCTGATCGGATCGATCGTTTTGTGACCAATCGCTGGCTGGCATTGCCGCTCTTTGCGCTGATTATGACGTTTGTTTATTATATGGCTGTGACCGGTATCGGCGGAATGTGGACCGATTGGGTGAATGATGAGTTATTTGGAGAAATCATTCCCCCGGCAATCGAGAATATGCTGGTCGCTGTGAATTGTGCTGACTGGCTGTCCTCTCTGATTTTGAATGGTATTGTCGCAGGGGTTGGCGCAGTCCTCGGCTTTGTGCCGCAGATGCTGGTACTGTTCTTCTTCCTAGCGATTTTAGAGGATATTGGGTATATGGCAAGAATTGCCTTTATCTTGGATCGTGTATTTCGCAAATTCGGTTTATCGGGCAAATCGTTTATTCCGATGCTGATCGGTACAGGGTGTGGAGTTCCCGGCATTATGGCAAGTCGTACGATTGAAAATGAAAAGGATCGGCGGATGACGATCATGACAACGACGTTTATCCCATGCAGTGCCAAACTGCCGATCATTGCCCTGATTGCCGGTGCGCTGTTTGATGGGGCATGGTGGGTCTCTCCCGCATCTTATTTCATCGGGATTGCGGCGATCATCGTATCAGGTATCATACTGAAGAAAACAAGATTGTTTGCCGGCGATCCTTCTCCCTTTGTCATGGAGCTTCCTGCCTATCATATGCCAAAGGCAATCAATATATTGCATAGCATGTGGGAGCGTGGTTTCAGTTTTATCAAGAAGGCCGGAACGATTATTCTTTTGTCCAGTATTGTGATTTGGTTTTTATCCAGCTTTGGCTTCGTGGATGGCGCCTTTACCATGCTGGAAGAGGATCAACTCAATGAAAGTCTGCTGGCATCACTGGGATCTTTGGTAGCGCCATTGTTTGCGCCGCTTGGCTGGGGCTTTTGGGAGGCTGCAGTGGCTGCGATTTCCGGGCTTGTCGCGAAGGAGAATGTGGTATCAACCTTTGGAATCCTCTTTGGCTTTGGCGAAGTTGCCGAAGATGGCGCAGAGATCTGGGGTACACTTGCGATTAGCTTCACTTCTGCGGCAGCATTCTCTTTCCTTGTGTTCAATCTGTTGTGTGCGCCCTGCTTTGCGGCAATCGGTGCGATCAAGCGAGAGATGAATCATCCGAAGTGGACGATATTTGCGATTGCTTATCAATGCGGATTGGCTTATGTGGTATCTTTGATGATCTATCAGATCTGGACGTTTGCGGAAACAGGAAGTCTGAGTGTCGGCTTGATCGCTGCGCTGGCGGCGCTGATCGCAATGGTGTATCTGTTGTTTCGCAAAGGGTATAATGAAACAAGGAAGGGGGCGCTCGCTGCATGTCAACGCTGATGATTCTTGCGCTGTTGATCGCAGCCGTGTGTCTTGCCATCCGCTCGATCATGAAGGAGCGTAAGAAATGCAGTGGCTTTTGCGCCTCCTGTAAGGGGTGTCACAGCGATCTGTATCAGCGCTATCATCAAAAGAGCTAATTCAATGGAGACAGTATTCATGCCTGTCTCCTTTTTTAGTATGACAAAGAAAAAAGCAAATGGTGAATTGCCATTTGCCCGATTTTGATCAAAAGGAGAAATCGATCACATCAATCATTCCTTTTGGATTCATAGCACTGGGAGTACTTATGTTCAGCCATGAGTAAAAAAGCTAGCTTGCTTTTCCTTATTTTAAAAATGAAGCGCCCCTTTCTTCTGCGATCGGAATGATAATCCTCGATACATAATCATCAGGGGAGATGTCTTTTCCCGTATAGGAAGCAACCACGCAAGTCCGCGAGGATAGTCAGTTGGAACGATTCCCAATTCCCGGATCTTTTTGCCAAATTCGTTATAGACATCCGGCAAGCGATTGTAGTTTCCATAATACAGACAGGAAAATGCTTTGCATGCGGGAAGAATTAGCGCATCCTGTGGCGCATCCTGTGGCTCCAAAGGAATACAACAGATAAAATCAACCACTTCCTCTTTATATGTGTCCTCTATGAAATCCATTCGCTTCTCTATGATAAACAACGATTCATCGCAAAGCGGTCGATATCCTTTTTCTATGACCTCCAGATAAAGCTGATACATTTTCTGATAGCGATCCTCGGTATCGAGACCGGAAAATTGTTTCGCATAACAGACATACTGCGGCAGGGAAATCATTTCAAAATGCAGCTGCTCCTCTTTACTCATCCGCAGTTTCATTTCTTCATAAGTGCGTATGATCGAGTACATTCTGTCTTCTAGTTGTTTTAACAGCTGTGGCGATCTGCCTCTTGCCTGATAATAAAGCAGAATATCATCATAGTTCATTCCGATATGTAAAAAGTGCTTCATTTGCAAAATGGCAGTGATATTATGGATGTCATAATAGCGATATTTATTTTGTTTATCAATTTTTGCAGGGTGGATGAGTCCTTTTTCTTCCAAACGCAGAATCGTAGCTCTTGAGATGGCACAAGACTTGCTGATTTGTGAGATCGTGAATAACTGTTTCATGACATTCCTCCTTTATGCTGTTGACTTGTTCATGGATGAACATGTTAACATTATATCGTAATCTTGAAAGAAAACAAAGAGTTATGGGCTGATCGGATGAAGAATGGATAAGGATAGACAAAGAGCAGAGGAAAAAGAAAAGAGGAAATGCAGATGAAAAGTAACATGGTATCGTTATTGGTAATGCTAAGCATCCTGTTTGGGATGAGTCCCGCGAAGGCATTGGCCAGTGAGCAGTCGCATGATGATCAGGCAAGGTATCAGGAGGAAGAAAACGGAGAATGGCTGTATGCGGATTTGGATGGTGC